>JAATGK010000039.1 GCA_015654715.1 Alphaproteobacteria bacterium | reverse complement strand
GGACGAACGCGCCGGGATCGGGTTCATTCCGTCGCCATGAGCAACGACATCGATCATCTGAAACACCAAGCGGCGGCGCGTGCCGTCGAATTCGTCACCAGCGGCATGAAGGTGGGGCTGGGCTCCGGCTCGACTTCCGAGACCTTCATCAATCTACTCGGCGCACGGGTGCGCGGCGGCCTCGACATCATCGGCGTGCCGACGTCGGAGAAAACCGCCCAGCTTGCCCGCTCGCTCGGCATTGCGCTCGGCAATCTGAACGACCTGGCGCCGCTCGATCTCGACATCGATGGCGCCGACGAAGCCGATTATGCTCTCAACCTCATCAAAGGCGGCGGAGGGGCGCTGCTGCGCGAAAAGATCGTCGCGGCCTCGGCCAAGAAAATGATCGTGATGATCCACGGCCCCAAGCTGGTGGAAAAGATGGGCGCCTTCCCGCTGCCGGTGGAAGTGCTGGAATTCGGCCACGCCGAAACCGCTCGGCGCCTCGCCGCGGTGATCAAATCACTCGGTTATGGCGATGTACCGCTGGCCCTGCGCCAAAAGAACGATGCGGTCTACAAGACCGACAACGGCAATGTGATTTACGACGCCGCTTTCGGGCCGGTGATCTCCGAAACCACCAAACTGGCGACGGCGCTTTCCTGCGTCCCCGGCGTGGTCGAGCACGGGCTATATATCGGCATCGCGTCCACTCTGATCGTCGCCCGCCCCGAAGGCATAGAAGTTATCGAACGAGCGGGATGACCGGCAACAGGTTGAGGATCAGCCGGGTCATGAACCGCGGGCTGCCGTCGGTCTTGAGCCGATAATTGGGGGCACAAGCGGCCCCGCAGGCGAGCGTCGCCGGCCAGCCGTTGGCCGCTTTCAGCCGGGTCGCGAGCGGCACGCCGTTCAGCACCAGGGTTATGTCGGCCATCGCTTCACGCGACATGGAATAATAGCTGTGATCCAGCCGGTCGGCCCGCGCCGTTGAGGCGTCGATGATGTCGACCACATGGGTGTTGTCGTCGGCTTTGAAGGCGAGGTCGGTGCCCACGCCCAGGCGCGGCACGCCGCCATGTTCGCGCCGGGAAATCGCCAGCACCGAGTCGTACGCCGAAACATAGATCGTGGTGCGCTTGGCGAACGGCGCCGCGCCCGCCATCAGCTTCTCGAAATCATTGTTCTTGGGATCGATGCCGACATCGGCCGCCGCCAGCACCAGTTCGTCGATGAAGCCTTGCGGCGGCGGCTCGCGGTCCTGGCCGAGTCCGGACAGCGTCATCAGCGTCAGCCGGCTGCCCAGGCTATGGGCGAGGAGGGTGACACGCAGGTGGCTTTCCGCCAGTTCGCGCAGGAATTCGGCCAGCAGCGGTTGGGCATAATCGCTGTGCTCGAGGTCGGCGACATAGCGATCGATATTGATCTCGGCGCTCCAGGAGAATGCCGCCACGGCGCAGCCGGTTTGGGCGTCGTGGGCGATCTGGGCGGCGCGCAGCACGCCGCCGTCAAAGCCGTTGTGGAAGCCGTGTACGAACAGCAGCGCCGAGCGGCAATGGCGCGCTTTGGCCTGGGCTTCGATCAGGGCGATGGCACCGCCGAGGCGCGCCTTGCCCGCGGCGCAGCCGGTTGGGCTGGATTTGGCGACATAGCCCCATTTCGGCTCTTCGCCTGCCACCAGCGCGGCCGGAACCACCGTCTGGGCGGTGCCGCACGAGGGCTTGCCCGCCCAGCGCGTCGCATAGCCGCCGGCCGCGGTGGCGTCGGGCTCGCGATCCGTCACGTAAACCACGTCGCTGTAAGAGGAATTTCCATCCGCTGGGCGCCAGACCGAGCGCACCGGGCCGGAATCGTCGATCGCGCAGCCCGCCAGCACGACGGCAAGCCCCAGCATGGCCAATATGCGCCTCAAGGCCCCCTCCGGCGTTGAAGGCGCATCAAACCTCCTTTATGCGAGGTGTGGCAAGGCGGGAATTTGCCATGGCCAATTATGATTTCGATCTGTTTGTCATCGGCGGCGGTTCCGGTGGTGTGCGGGCGGCGCGGATGACCGCAGCGCTGGGCTTCAAGGTCGGGCTGGCGGAAGTCTCGCGCATGGGCGGCACCTGCGTGATCCGCGGCTGCGTGCCAAAGAAGCTTTACGTCTATGCCAGCCGCTTTATCGAGGATTTCGAACTCGCGCCCAGCTTCGGCTGGAGCATCGGCGAGCCGCGCTTCGACTGGGCGACGCTGCAAGCCCACAAGAATGCCGAGATCGCCCGTCTCGAAGGTTTGTACGCCAAAGGCGTTGAAACGGCTGGCGCCACGATCTTCCGTGAGTACGCCGCCTTCGAGGATGCCCACACCATTCGTCTTTCGAGCGGGCGCAGCGTCACCGCCGACAAGGTCCTGATCGCCACCGGTAACCGTCCGGCGCGCGATTTGGGGGGCGTTCCGGGGGCCGAGCTTTGCACTGTTTCCGATGACGTTTTCGAATGGGCGGAACTACCCAAGCGGTTGATCATCGCCGGCGGCGGCTATATCGCGGTGGAATTCGCGCACATCTTTCACGCCCTTGGCGTCGAGGTGATGGTTGTGATCCGTGCCCCCAAGGTGCTGCGCGGCTTCGACGAAGACCTGCGCGATGCGCTGACCGCTTCGATGGAGCGCCGCGGCCTGACG
>JAATGK010000501.1 GCA_015654715.1 Alphaproteobacteria bacterium | reverse complement strand
AGCTTCAGCCACAGATACTGCACCACATTGGTGTCCTGGTATTCGTCGACCAGGATGTAGCGGAAGCGGTCGCGATAATCGGCGAGCACGTCGGGGTGGTCGCGCAAGATCGACAGCGTATCGAGCAACAAATCGCCGAAGTCGCAGGCATTGAGCGCCTTCAGCCGGTCTTGATACATCTGATAAAGCGTGCGGCCCTTACCGAACGCAAAAGCATGCGCTTCGCCGTCGGGCACGTCGGCCGGGCGCAGACCTTTGTTCTTCCAGCCGTCGATCATGGCGGCCAGCGTGCGCGCCGGCCAGCGCTTCTCGTCGATGGCTTCGGCTTCGAGCAGCTGCTTCATCAGCCGGAGCTGGTCGTCGGTGTCGATGATGGTGAAATTGGATTTGCGCCCGGTCAGTTCGGCATGGCGGCGCAGCATCCGCGCCCCGATCGAATGGAAAGTGCCGAGCCATTGCATGCCCTCCACCACACCGCCGATCAGTCCGCCGATACGCTCTTTCATCTCGCGCGCGGCTTTGTTGGTGAAGGTCACCGCCAGGATCTGCCCCGGCCAGGCGCGCTTGGTATAAAGAATATGGGCGAGCCGCGTCGTCAGCACCCGCGTTTTGCCGGTACCGGCGCCGGCCAGCACCAGCACGGGGCCTTCGGTGGCCTCCACCGCTTCGCGCTGCTCCTTGTTGAGGCCCTGCAAATAGGGGGGCTCGCGCGCCGGCACGGGCGCATTGCTGGGCTGATCCCCGAATGCGGAATCGAGCGGATCTTCGTAATTTCCGATCATGATTCCGCGAACTTAGCAGGCACCGCGGCAAAGTTCACGTGATGTTCTACCGGGAGCGCTTCCCGAAAAGTGGACACCGGTTTTCGGACCAGAAGCGCGACAAAAAATAGGGCCTCACTCGCCGTCGAGTTTGTGGCCTTCCAGCTGCTTTTCGTGGAGGACGGCCATCACTTTGGCCTTGTTGTGCGCGCTTTTGGCGATGCCGTGCTTGGCCCGGTTGGCCTCGGCGACGACGTCCTTCTCGTGACGCGCTTTTTCTTTGCGAACTTGGCGGAGATTGACGACCTTGCTCATGGTTCGTTACCCGTTTGGTACGCCGGACGGGCGCTGAGGCGGCCAGTATACGCCTTTGACCCCCTGGTTTCAGCCCTCACGTTACCGGCGCCCGGCCACGGCGAGCGCGTGCAGGCGCAGGGCGCTGGCCAGCGGACGCAACTCGCGCGCTGCGTCAACTTCCCCAACCAGGGCGGTAAGGGTCTTTCCCGCGGCGGCCGCATCCGCCTCCAGCACTGCCCAGAATTCCGCTTCCAGGGCAACGCTGGTGCGGTGGCGGGAAAGCGAGAAGGAGCGTTTCTTGAGCGTCATGCCGCGGGCCGCCGTTTCAGCCAGTTGACGAGGCGCCCGTCGATGCAGGCCAGCCCTAATCCGATCACGACTATACCCGCAACGGCGCTGGCGTTCACCGTCTCGCCGAGGAAGAAAACGCCCATCAAAACGGCGCTGACGGGCACCAGGAACGTCACCAGCGAGATGTTGGTGGCGCCCGCTTTGGCCAGGATGTGGAAGTAGATGAGATAGGCCGCCACCGTCGAAATCAGCGCAATGCCGGTCAGCGAGGCCCAGACGGCAAGGCCGGGTGGCGGCAGCGTCCACGGCTGTTCGAAAAAGATGGCGAGCGGAGCGACCAGGATGGTCGCGGCGGTCACTTGCCCCGTCACCACTTCGTTGAGCGGCTGCCCGGAGAAGCGTTTGCCGTAAACCCCGGCGAAACCATAGGACACCGTCGCCAGCAGGCAGCAGACTTCGCCCAACACGTCCTTGCCGCCGATGTCGGCCAAAGCCGCCGGTCCGATCAGGACCACCACTCCAACAAGCCCGCAACCGACGCCCGCCGCCTTGTTCCAGGAAAGCTTCTCGTTGTGGGTCCAGAAGTGGGCAACCAGTACCGTGAAGATCGGCGTCATGGCGTTGATGATCGACGCCAGCCCCGAGGTGATGTGGCGCTCGCTATAGGCGAACAGGCTGAACGGGATGACGTTGTTGAGCAGGGCGAGGACGAAATGGGGCCCCCACCCGCGCCATGCCGGCAGCTTGCCGCCGCGGGCATAAAGGACCGGGATCATCACCGCGGCCGCGATCCCCATCCGCCCGAGCACAACGGTGAAGGGGCCGAGTTCGACCAGTATTTTGTAAAAGAAAAACGAGGCGCCCCAGAAAAGCGAAAGCATGACAAGCAGCGCCCACTCGGCGCGTCCCATATGCTGAACCGGCATGACAAATTCCCTTTTGCGGCGAAGATGCCCGCGACCGGCGTCCGGCGCAGCCCGTTTCTTGCGGTGACGCGGAAGCTAATCCCGCACGGGGCGGAATTCCAACTGGCGCAGTTCCCGGGCCAGGGTTTTGGCGCCGCGCGCTGGCCGCATCATCAGCCTTGGAGCCTTCAGATTGCGCACCGCGCCCGCCGCCGCGATGGCGTTGCGGCCCGGTTGGCCTTGAGCATCGAGCAAGCGGACCTGGGTCCAGGTTCGTTTCATCAGCCGCGCCATGCGATCGGGGCCAAGGTCATCGTCGCCGGTCGACATCAGGTTGAGGAGCACGATGGCGCCACGGGCCTTGAGCCGTGATTTCACCAGATTGAAAAAGCGGCGCTGGCGCATGTGCCGTGGAATTTCGTGATCCGAATAGGCGTCGAGCACGACGGCGTCGTATTTGCGCGGGTCCTGGCGCAGGAAGGCTTCG
Source organism: Alphaproteobacteria bacterium (assembly GCA_015654715.1). GTDB lineage: Bacteria > Pseudomonadota > Alphaproteobacteria > Micropepsales > Micropepsaceae > Rhizomicrobium. The sequence goes on along the minus strand of JAATGK010000501.1, from coordinate 1,524 downwards.
CCGTCGGCGATATGGCATTCGACATCGGCGGGCATGTGGAAATACCGGGTGGCAATGTCGAAGCTGCGCCCGTCGATGTCGACCATCGTCACCGTGACGCCGACCCGCCGCAGCATGGTCGCCAAGGTGCCGCCGCCGCAGCCGATCATCAGGACATGGCGGCATTCGGCCTGGCGCAGGAACCCATACATCGCATGGATATAATCGGCCGTGCTGACGCCATTGCGGTCGGCGACGCTATGGTTGTCTTCTTTCTCCCAGAAGGAGGTGTGACCGGTGGCGTTGTTTACTTCGACGACGAGACCATGGTCATGGCCGTGCGCCGGGGCGGTGGTTTTGCGAGGCATGGGTGGATGATTTGCTGCTTTACTCTAGCCGGAACTACTTGGGCCCGATCATGTCTTCCGGCCGGACAAGTGAATCGAATTCTGCCGCCGTGACAAGCCCGGTTTTGACGGCTTCCTCTTTCAGTGTGGTGCCGTTTTTATGCGCGCTCTTGGCGATTTTCGCCGCGGCATCGTAGCCGATTTTGGGCGCCAAGGCCGTCACCAGCATCAGCGAGCGGTCGAGGCCCGCTTTGATGTTGTCCCGGCGCGGCTCAATGCCGACGACGCAATTGTCGGTGAAACTTACGGCTGCATCCGCCAGCAAGCGCACGCTTTGCAGGAAATTATAAGCCATCACCGGATTGAAGACGTTGAGTTCGAAATGGCCCTGGCTGCCGGCGAAGGTCAGCGCCGCGTTGTTGCCGAAAATCTGGATGCAGACTTGGGTCATCGCCTCGCACTGGGTCGGATTGACCTTGCCCGGCATGATGGAAGAGCCCGGCTCGTTCTCCGGCAACGCGAGTTCCCCCAGCCCCGAGCGCGGCCCCGAGCCCAGGAAACGGATGTCGTTGGCGATCTTGAAGAGAGACGCCGCCACCGTAGTGATGGCGCCATGGCTCATCACCAGCGCGTCGTGGGCCGCGAGCGCTTCGAATTTATTGGGGGCCGAGGTGAACGCCAATCCCGTGATGGCGGCGATCTTGTCGGCGACGGCTTCGGCAAATCCCACCGGGGCGTTGAGACCGGTGCCGACCGCAGTGCCGCCTTGGGCAAGCTGCATCAGCATCGGCAAGGTCTGCTCGATGCGGATGATGCCGTTTTCGACTTGCTGAGTGTAGCCGGAAAACTCCTGCCCCAAGGTCAGCGGTGTGGCATCCTGGGTGTGGGTGCGCCCGATCTTGACGATGCTTTTCCACGCCTGGGCTTTGTCGTTCAGCGCGTTGCGCAGCTTCTGCAGGGCGGGCAACAGCCGGTGTACGATCTCTTCCGCCGCCGCGATATGCATCGCAGTGGGATAGGTATCGTTCGACGACTGGCTCATGTTGACGTGATCGTTGGGATGGACCGGCGTTTTCGAGCCCATCTCGCCGCCCAGCATTTCGATGGCGCGGTTACTGATCACTTCATTGGCGTTCATGTTCGATTGCGTGCCCGAGCCGGTCTGCCAGACCGCCAGCGGGAAATGCGCGTCGAGCTT
>JAATGK010000194.1 GCA_015654715.1 Alphaproteobacteria bacterium | reverse complement strand
CGAAGGCCTGGGCTTGCTCGCGGGCGGCGATGTTCATTTCGACCGCCGCCTTGCTCATCACCCGGCTGCTTTCGGTCTGGCTGCGTTCGGAAGCGTCGAGCCGGCGGGCGACGCCGCGCAGCTGCTCTTCGATGCGGCGATAGACTTCGGCCGTCTCGGTTTCGCTGCGGGAGACGTCCTGCAGCATTTCATCCGATTGAATCCGCTGCTGGTCCGGCTGAGGACGGTATTCGCTGCGGAGTGACCATTGGCTGCGAGGTTCGCTCATATCCGAGAGTTCCGAAACTATGCGCCGCGTTAGCCATTCGCCCACGGAAAGGCCTTCCCGGCGCGCTGCCGCTCTCGCGGCGTCGCGGGCCTCGCTGGAAATCCCCGCGACACTCCATGGCAAGTCAGGCCGCATTTCGTCTCTCGTAGCGGTTCCGCCCCCACATAAAGTACTGGTACCCACATGTGGTGTAAAGAAAGGCGGTTGCAATGGAGGCGCACGGATATCCCCGTGACCCTTATCCATAGAATCGTCTAACAGGAATTAAGACTCCGTTAGCGCTGACGACGGTTTGGCGCTTCGGAGGTCTTGACGCCGGCGCGCACGAGATCGGCCTCGATCTGGCCGGTCACCCACGCGAACGCCATCCGCAGATCGGACGCGAACGACCACAACGGATAGCGGAAGGTGGCGGGCTGGTTCTTCTCGATGAAAAAATGGGCGATCCAGGCCGGGCCGTAGCCGGCGACCGGCACCGCCAACAAAACCCATAGATTGCCTAAAACGATGCAGGCGGCGATGCCGAACACGGCGACAACGGTGCCGAAATAATGGAGCGCGCGCGTTCTCGGGTCGGCGTGTTCACGCAGGTAGAACAGCCAGAACTCCTCGAAATCGGTGATGCGCTCCTGTTCCGCCATGCCTTTTCCTGCTGGCTTCTACTGGGTCGGCTGACCGGGCGCGAGGGCGCCCCTGAGGGCCGAGTCTTTGGTCTTCTCCTTGCCTTGCTGCGGTGAGGGCACGGTCTGAACGTCCGGTGTGGCCTGTTCTGTCTTGGCGCCCATGCCGAGATCAGTGGTGAAGATCTGGGCGACGTAGATGGTATCGGCATTCGCCGCCGCGCCGACTCCGCTGCGGTCATAATCGGCGAAACTGAGGTTCTCGAGATGCGGCTTGGAGGCCGCCCAGCTCGCGACGAAGCGCCTGGCAAAGGCGTCGACGTCGATGTCCTGGCCGGGGGTGAAGTGTTGGGCGGCGACGTTCTCGCCGACCAGACCCTGGAACTTGGCATCAGCCGCCATCAACAGCGACGCCGCCACATGCGGATCGCCGCTGCCGGTAAAGGAATTGGCCTTGGCCATTTCAACGCTGCGCTGGCGGGCAACGTCGGAGAGCCCGGGATCGAGCGCCAGAACATGGGCCTTGGGGTCGTTCTTGTGGCGGGTTTCGACCACCAGGGCGAAGATGCGCTTTTCCAAAGCCGGCATGCGGGCTGCTGGTTCGGGATGGGAAGGTCCGAACAGCCCTGCACATCCGGCGACGGCCAGTGCGAGAAAGGCGCAAAGCGCTGCGCGAGCGATCGACTTTGTTGAATACACCGCAATGCAGGAACTCGAATAAGCCCGCTGCTCCCAATCCGCCGCCGTACCACATCGTAACGGCGTCATGTTTCAGTTTACGCCGTCGGCCTTCCAATACCATGTGACCGGTCATCCATTCGGCGCAACCTAGGGCTTGGTTGGCGAAAGCCTCACTAAGCACCAACAAATTGATATCAAAGATTTGCGACCGTGGCGTACGGGCAACCTTGGCGCTGCGGAAGCCGATCCGCTGCCGACTTCAAAGGGTTTGCAGCCTGTCGCCGCGGCAACTTCAATGCGTTTCAGTAAAAGTGGAACGGCTTTCCGTCCGAAAGCGTGACTAGCAAACAACCTAGATGCCGCTGGCGTTACCGGCGATCAACAGGCGCCTACGATGAGCGGGGCGCGGATTTCCATGGCGCCTTCTCTTCTTCGCCTTTGCCCATCAATGACCGCAGCGACGCTAGTGCTTCTTCCACCACGCTCCTATTGAGCCGGTAGAGGATGGTGGTGCCGTGACGTTCGGCGGTGACGAGCCCGGCGTTTTTCAAGACGGTGAAATGGCCTGACAGAGTCGGCTTGGCGAGATCGAAGTGCTCGGCGAGGTGCCCCGCGCTCATCGCGCCGTCGCGCAGCAGCCGCAGAATCTGGCGGCGGACCGGATGGGCCAGCGCTCCGAACGTATCGCTCATTGCGGCGCGTGCACGAAAGCGATGATCGCCGGCAGCACCGCTGGCGCCAGCGGCAGCGCCGGGTCGGCATAGGTCGCCAGATTGGCCTGAAAATCCGCCGGTGCCGGTTTCAAGACGTGATTGACGCCGTCGAGGATCACCAGCTTGGCGGCAGGTGCGCCTTTGGCCAGGCGCTGGACGTCGGCCACCGAGACTTGAACATCGGTGGTGCCTTGCATCAGCAGCACCGGCGCCTGCACGGCCGCGACCGCGCGAGCCGGATCGATGGCGAACCACGAGATCAGATAGGGCTGGATTGACGGGCGGAACAGCATGGCCATCTGCGGCGGTGTATCGGCAACCAGCTCACCCTTTTCGAGCCGGTCGATGATGGCGGTGATGGTCTGCATCGCGGCGTCGGGCGTGTGGCGGTCTTGGAACTGCTGTTTGAGG
>JAATGK010000485.1 GCA_015654715.1 Alphaproteobacteria bacterium | reverse complement strand
CGCGATCGCGAGCGGCGCGGCCGTGCCTTGGCGTCCCGCTACGGCGAACTCACCTTCACCATGGACGACACGCGTGAGGACGTTCTGGCGCTGGCGCGGGTTTGGAAAGGCCAACAACTCCGCGACATCGGATTTCCCGATTTCTTCGATGATCCTCATACGCTGGAATTTTTCGACTATTTGCGCCAACGCGGCCGGCTGGTTTGTTCGAGCTTGCGGGCAGGCGGACGTCTGGTCTCGACCTGGATCGGGTTTATCCACCAAGGGGCATGGTCGGGCTGGATTTTTACTTACGATCCGGCGTTCAAAAAATTCTCCGCCGGCCACCAGCTCCTGATTCGCATGCTGGAGGAAAGCTACCGCCTCGGCCATCATGAATTCGATTTCTCCATCGGCGCACCGGACTACAAGATGTTCTACGCGACGCGGGGGCGCCTGCTCGGCAGCATCGGCACCCCGTCGCCGAAGCGCGCCCTGGAACTTTATGCGCGAAAACTGCTGCGCCAGCACAATCCCGGGTTGTTCGCCGCGGCGCTGCGAGCCAAGTGGATTTTGGCTTCGGCGCTCCGGCGTCGCGGCACGCAGAAGCAGGAATCGTAATGCCGCGTGCGGATCAAACCCAGCGCTACAGCACCGAACCGCCGGACGTCGCGACCCCGAGTTTGAAGCGGCGGCTCGGCGAAATGGCATCGGCGGCGATCATGCCGTTGATCAAACGTGCCGCACGACCTTATCTCGGCGGCGAGACGATCGACGATGCATTGTGCGTGCTGGCGCAGTTGACGGCCGAGGGTTTCGCGACCGTGCTCAGTTATTGGGATGGCGGCGGCGAAAGCCTTGCCGAGATGGAGGCCCTCAGCCTGGCCGCGCTTAGCGCGATCGCGACACGCGAAAACTATCTGTCGCTGAAGCCGCCGGCCTTGCGGTTCTCGCCGGACACCGCCCGCAAACTGGCGGCGGCCGCAGCTCCGCTCGGCCTGCGCCTGCATTTCGATTCGCACGGCGCCGAGGTCGTCGATTTGCAGAACGCCATGCTGGAGGCAATGTTGCACGAGATCGGGCCAGACCATCTCGGCACCACCTTGCCGGGCCGCCTGAAGCGCACGCTGGACGATGCCGATTGGGCAATCGACCGCGGCCTTAACGTGCGCGTGGTGAAAGGGGAATGGCCCGATCCGGCCGATCCCAAACGCGACCTCCGCGCCGGCTTCCTGGACGTAATCGATCACTTGGCCGGGCGGGCACGCCACGTCGCCGTGGCAACGCATGATTTTACGCTCGGGCGCGAGGCCATCACGCGGCTCACGGCGGCCGGGACATCCTGTGAAGTGGAAGTGCTGCTCGGCATGCCGGCCGGGCCGCTGCTCACCTGGGCGAAGCAAAATGGCGTCAAGGTGCGGGTTTATGTGCCCTATGGCTGCGGCTTCATTCCGAATGCGGTCGGCGTATTGCGACGCAATCCCCGTCTTGTGCTGGCAATCGCCCGGGCCCAGTTCGCACAATTTGCAGCCCCATTTTCCACGCGCGGGAAGGCCGGCTAGTTCTCGACGCCACCGCATGACCGGCGGATGACGAGTTTGCACGGAAGGCTGGTCGCCTGCGCCTCTTCGCCGTGCATCAGCTTGAGCAAGGTGTCGACCAAGATTTCGCCCGCGAGCTGGGTGTCCTGGCGCATGGTGGTGAGCGGCGGCGTGACCATGCTGGCGGGCGGGATGTCGTCGAACCCCACCACCGAGACGTCCCCCGGCACGGCAAGACCGTGGTCGCGCAAGACGCCGAGCGCGGCGATGGCGATCAGATCGCTGGCGGCAAAGATGGCATCGAACGGCTTGCCGCTCTCGATGATCCGGCGCGTCGCCTTGTCGCCGTCGGGCAGCGCGCTGACCGCATCGGCCTGCAGCTCCGGCACAGCCGGCAGGCCCGCGTCGCGCAAAGCATCGACATAACCGCGATAGCGCCCGAAAAACTCCGGGTAATGATCGGAAGCCGAGCCGAGAAAAGCAATGTTGCGGCGCCCCAGCGATATCAGGTGCTTGGTCGCTTCGTAACCGCCGGCGTAGTCGTCGCAGCCGACCGACAGACCAGGGTGACGTTCGAGCGCGGCACCGTAATGGACGAAGTGCGTACCCTCATCCACCAAGCGCTCAAGTTCGGCGCTGTAGGTCAGAAAGTCGTCATAGCCGAGCAGGATGATGCCGTCGGCACGGCGGCTATCTTCGTAATCGATGCGCCAGTTGTTCGACAAATGCTGACACGAAATGATGAGGTCATAACCGCGCTTGGCGCAAGCGCCTGCAATCGATCCCAACATGGAGAGAAAAAACGGATTGATCAGCGAGGCGTTGAAGCGTTGATCCTCGAAAAACAGGATGGCGATGGTCTGGGAGTGCTGGCCGCGCAGGTTCGATGCGTTCTTGTCGACCTTGTAGCCGAGTTCCTTGGCGATGAAGGCGACGCGCCGCCGCGTGATCGGGCTGATGGTGGGATCGCCGCGCAAGGCGCGCGACACCGTCGGTTGCGAAACACCGGCCCGGCGCGCGATATCGAACGAAGTCGGGCGCGGCGGACCCGACTCTGAATCGTGCTTTCCTCCCATCGGCTCCTGTTCCGTCACTCGATGCACTGTCCACAATGCCACAGAGCTGGGACAAAAGCAGCTTGCCGAAACAGCTCACAACCGGGAATTGATGCTCCAAATGGAAGAAAAGGGGCCCATAGCACATATGGGCCCCCCGCAAGTTCGAAAGGGAAAGGTAAAATCCAACACGTACGGGGCGCCCGGATGAGCGCCCCGGAGCCAACGAATCAGTACTTCACGCGGACCGCAAATTGCAGCAGGCGGCCGCTCCGGCTCCAGCCGGTATCGAGCTTGACCGGCTTGGCGTTCGGCGAAAGCGACGTATCGCCGAGAACCTGCTGCTGAAAGACGATCGGGGTATCGAGGAGGTTGGAGCCGTCCAGCGACACTTCCCAATGTTCGTCCACCGAATAACGGATCGACCCGTCGAGGAAGCCGGCCGACTTCTGGAACATCGGCGTGCCGGTGCAGCAGTCGAGATTGTCGGTCAGGAAGGACGAACGCCAGTTGTACGCGAGACGGAAACCGATCGGTCCCTTCTCGTACAAAGCAACGATGTTGTACGAGTCGTCGGAGATGCCGGCCAAGCGGTGCGAATCGATAACCGCATTGTCGATCTGCAGACCGCCGCCATAGGCGATGGTGCTGCCGGCGATGTAGCCAGGCTGAACCGCCAGGTTGGAATTGTGGATCCCGGCCTGATGGGTATGGATGTAGTTGAGCTGGGTGCCGAGGCCGTCGAACGGATCCGGCAGGAAGTCGAAGAAGGCCTGATACGCCATTTCGAAGCCCCACAACTCGCCGCCGTTCGGCGAGTTGACCGGACCGCGAACCATGATGTTCTCGGTCGCACCATTGTTGGTGACGGCCCGCAGCACATCGCCGTAAGCGATGCTGTTGTTCAGCTCCTTCAAGAACACATCGGCGGTAAACGAGCTGGAAGCGCTGAAGTAATGCTCGAACGTCGCGTCATACTGCCAGGCGGTCATCGGCTTCAGGGCCGGGTTGCCCGCGTTGGCAATGAACTCGAAGTTGTAACCGGTGACGTTCGCCGCCGTATGCGCCGCCGTCGGCGAGTTGTAAGTCACGTATTGCGAAGCATTGCTCGTGTCGATGGCCGGTGAAGTGATGGCGACGTAGTTGCGCAGATAACCGAAGTCCGGCCGCGACAAGGCTTCCGAAACCGCAAAACGAAGGAGCGTGTTGTCGGTCAGATCGAACTTGATGTTGAAGCTCGGCAGCATGTTGTAGGTCGACTTGCCGTAGCTATTGAGGCCCGATGCGCCATTGCTGAACGCCCCAAGGTCGGGCGTCAGCCAGCACGCGATGTTGGTGACATTGTTGCCGCTCAGCGGCGAATTGCAGGTCGCCGAGCCCGGAGCAGTGATCTGACTGTACCAAGAGTTGGTCGGGTACGAGATGCCGCCCGTGCTGGTCAGCTCGGTCTTGATGTAACGCGCGCCGATATTGCCCGACACCGGAATGCCGGCGATCGCCAGCGAATCACCGCCAAACGCGATCATCAGATAACCGGCCGTGGTCTTTTCCGTGACGTTCAACACTTCCGACGGCAGATAGCAGTCGACAGCGCCAGCGCGCAGGCAGATCGGAGTCCAACTACCGGCATTGTTGGTCGTCTTCTGACCCAGTGCTAAGCCCGCCGCATTGGGATCTTCGAGCACGGAATTCTTCAGCCAGACGGTATCGCCCGGGTTGAAGACGCTGCCGTTGTAGAAGTCGCTACCGAGGCTTCCAGTTTCCCAGATGCCGGCTCCGTAACCATTGAACGTGTTGGCGCCGGGAGCACGTCCGCAGATCGCCGGATAGGGCGCCGACGCGGTATTGTCGATATTGAACGCCGGACCGTTGCACATCCCAGGCTGGGCGACCGGGCTCCAGTTATAGGCCGAATAACGCACCACTTGCTTACGGTTGGCGTAACGCACACCGGCCTTGATGAAGCTCAGCCAGCCGTTGTCGACATCCCACTGAACATCGCCCTTCAGCGCGATTTCCTGCGCGTTGTTCTTCTCCTTATGATCCTGCACGAAGTTGGAATAGTAGTTGTGCGGATTGGTCAGGAAGCCCGGCGCGTAATTGACGTTGTCGCCCGGCAGAAGCGTGATTGCCGGCGCGCCGTTGCCGTCGCGCTCGTATTTCGCGTTCACCAGGATGTCGTCGGCCACCAGCATGTCGTTGTTGCCGGTCTTGGCGCTGATGTACTGACCGTCGACGGTCGCATGCAGCTTCGGAGTCACGTCCCATTGCAGGTTCGTGGACAGGTCACGCGTGCCTTCCGAGTGATCGAAGACGCGCGATTGATTTTCGAGCGTCACGCCCGCGGTTGACATGTTGGCGCACGGTTGCGCCGTGGTGCAATAGTTGAGATACGGCAACGGATTGCCGCTCGCGTCATTCGCGGCCGAGCCAATCGCCACAGATTTGGCGTAACTATCCCCCCAGGTCGCATAGGGAGCGGCCAGAACGCCGGATCTCAATGTGCCGTTGGAATTAAAGGTGAAAGGCGCCGTGCCGGCCGCCGGCAGCAGCGGCGCGGTGGCCATCGGATCAAAGCCCGGAGCGGCCCACATGCCGAACAGGTTGATGTTGGAGCTGCGTTCGAGCCAGGCGTTGCGATAATTCGACTCGTTGTACTGGAAGTTCCAACGAACGTCCTTGTTGGGGCTTTCATACTGCAAGGCAAAGGATTTGCCTTCGCGCTTGCGGTTGTAGTTGACCCGCGAATAGTTCACTTCGTCGGGGAGATATTGCCAGCTCGAGCCGCCGTACGGCGTCGCGGTGCAGGGGATCGAACCGTCGCTGACGATCGCGGTGCCGTCGGGGTTCTTCGCGCCGGCTGAGCAGATGGTGCCGTTGCGCAGCGAGATGACCGAGTTCGTCTGCGTCACGACATGCGAATTGGCGTAACCCAGAACGAAGCCGATGCGGCCGAACTGGGTGTCGAAATTCTTGCCCGCGACGCCCGAATAATCGTAGGTCACGTCATCGGCGCGGTCGTTGTAATTCATCTTGACCGAACCGGACAGGGTGTGATCGTCCGAATCGAACGGCATGCGGGTGCGGATATTCACCGTGCCGGCGATGCCGCCTTCGACCATATCGGCGGTCTGATTCTTATAGACGTCGATGCCGCCGATCATTTCCGGCGAAACGTCGTTGACGTTCAAGCCGCGATGGCCGTCGGCCGAGAAACTGTCGCGGCCGTTGAATTCGGTACGCACCTGAGTCAGGCCGCGGACCAGCACGCCAGTCGCCTCGCCCGAAGGATGGGTGGTGTCGTCGTCCGACTGCAGATGCGACACGGTCACGCCAGGCACGCGCTGGATGGCGTCCGATACCGACTTGTCAGGAAACACGCCGATATCCGTGGCGGTGATCGAATCAACGACCGTATCCGCGTTCCGCTTAATATTGACGGAGCTTTCGAGCGAAGCCCTGACGCCGGTGACGACGATAGTCTCCATCGAACCCGATCCGGCCTGCGCAAAGGCCGGGGCGGCTACTGCGATCGTCGCCAATACCAGCAACGACACACTCCCCCGCATGGCGGCCTTGCGGCCAAACTCACTGCTACTCATCTTGTCAATCCTCCCAAACTTTTTGCCTTGCTCGATCATGGCTGCCGCTTCCCGGACTGACCGCGTCGTTGTGCGAAGGCTGTTTAATTGAGGGCTACCCCCTGGTGACGTTTCGCATCAGACACGCTGGTCGACAGACCTCGTGTGATCGAGCAGCATAATCTCGCCACACATCGAAACGACCAATGCTGTCGTATACGTATACATGCGAAACGAGCGAACGGATCGTTTCGTGTATTGTGTTTTCGCCACAGCAGAGCTTTGCGGTCAGCAGCGGCCGAAGCGCGCAACACCTACCATCGACCAAGTATACGTATGCGCAGCAATTGGCAGTTTTGGCTCGGCGGCGATAATGGCACTCAGGCAGATTGCGGCATGATACCGCTTCACGGCCGGGCGAGCGCGTGTCGTCCGAACAGCAACGTTTGAGTTCAACCATGCGTCGGCGGCGTGTTCCTCATAGCTTATTTTGTCGTCACGCCTCAGTCTTGAGCACGGAGGCCCACCGTGCACTTTGATGCCGCCATTTTCGATATGGATGGAGTGATAACCGACACCGCCGCGGTGCATGCGGCGGCCTGGGGGGAGATGTTCAACGCCTACTTGTCAGAGCGCGCGGAAAGCGCTGCCATGGCGTTCAAACCCTTCCGGCGCGAGGATTATCTCGGCTTTGTCGACGGCCGGCCGCGCTATGAAGGTGTCGACGGCTTCCTGAAATCCCGCGGCATCGCCTTGCCTTACGGCGATCCCGCCGATCCCTTGGCGTGTGAAACGGTCTGCGGTCTCGGCAATCGCAAGGATGCCGCCTTTAACCGCGTAGTGAACGCCGAGGGCGTGCAAGTGTTCGGCTCGACCATCGTTTTGATCAGGGCCCTGCGCCAGCACGGCGTCAAAGTGGCGGTCGCGACCTCCTCCAAGAACAGTGCGCTGGTCCTCGGTAAAGCGGGCATCACCGATCTGTTCGAGGCGCGCATCGATGGCGTGGTGTCGGCCGAACTCGGCCTTCTGGGCAAGCCGGCGCCCGATATTTTCGCCGAGGCCTGCGAGCGGCTCGGCGCCCAGCGCCATCGCGCCGTCGTCGTCGAAGACGCGGTCAGCGGCGTGCAGGCGGGCGCCCGCGGGCGCTTCGGCCTCACGCTCGGCGTCGCACGCGAAGACAACGGCGACGAACTGCGCCGCCAGGGCGCCGACATGGTCGTGCGCGACCTTGGCGAAATTTCACTCGCAGAGATCGATGACTGGTTCGAAAATACCGTGCGCTCCAAACCGGCCGGAAAGAGACCACAATGACAACAAAACCCCGTCTCGACTTCTGGCAATTGTGGAACATGAGCTTCGGCTATGTCGGAATCCAGTTCGGATTCGCGCTGCAAACGGCCAACATCAGCCGCATCTTCGAGACCCTCGGCGCCCGGGTCGACGCCATTCCGATCCTGTGGGTTGCCGCCCCGGTCGCCGGGCTCATCATCCAGCCGCTGGTCGGCCATATGAGCGACAAGACCTGGACCCGGCTCGGCCGCCGCAAGCCCTATTTCCTCATCGGCGCCATCCTGTCGTCGCTCGCCCTGCTGTTCATGCCCAACTCGCCGACGCTTTGGATCGCGGCGGGCATGCTGTGGATCATGGATGCCTCGATCAACATCACGATGCAGCCGTTCCGTGCCTTCATCGGCGACATGCTTCCCGACGAGCAGCGCACGCAAGGCTTCGCGATGCAGACCTTCTTCATCGGCGTCAGTTCGGTGGTCGCTTCGATCTGCCCGTGGCTGTTCACCAAAGCCCTGCATATCGCCAACACCGCGCCCGCCGGCGAAATTCCGGCCTCGGTCAAATGGTCCTTCTACATCGGCGGCGTCGCCTTCCTGGCCGCCGTGCTGTGGACCATTTTCAAAGTCCGCGAATATTCGCCGGAAGAGCAGGATGCCTTCAACGTTTCCAACGCGGCGGACTTGAGCGATGCGACAGCCCTCGATCGCAAGAGCTGCATCCGCCAAGGGGCGTTTCTGATCCTTGCGGGCGCGGCCTTCAGCTATGCGATCTGGGCCTTCGACTGGTATGCCGGTCTCTACATCCTGTCGGGCTGCATCGTGCTCTACGGTGTGCTGCAACTGGCGGCAGCAGCCCGCGCCAAGGCGGGCAGCACCAAGGGCATGGTCGAGATCGTCGCCGATCTCAAGAACATGCCGACCACGATGAAGCAGCTCGCGGCCGTCACCATGCTGACTTGGTTCGCGCTCTACGCCCTGTTCATCTACACAACGTCGGCGGTAACGAGCTTTCACTTCCACTCGACCGATCCGACGTCGGTTATTTACAACAACGGCGCCAACTGGGCCGGCGTGCTGATGGCGGCCTATAACGGCGTTGCTGCCGTTGTGGCGTTCCTGCTGCCGCTCGTCGCCAAGAGGATCGGCCGGGTCGCTACCCATGCGGTGTGCCTCGTCATCGGCGGGCTCGGTTTCATTTCGATGTACCTCATCACCGACCCGACCATGCTTCTGGTTTCGATGGTCGCGATCGGTATCGCCTGGGCGAGCCTTCTCACCATGCCTTACGCCATTCTGTCGAGCGCCGTCTCGCACAAGAAAATGGGCGTCTATATGGGCATGTTCAATCTGTTCCTGGTGATCCCGCAGATCCTGGCGGCGGCCGTGCTCGGCCTTTTGGTCAGGACGGTCTTCGGCGGCCAAGCGATCTACGCCCTGGTGCTCGGCGGCGGCGCCATGGTGCTGGCGGGCGTGTTGACGATCTTCGTTCAAGACAAAGTCAGGGATGCGGCATGACTAATTCCTGGATTGTCGAAACCCACGATCTGGCCCGCGACCGCGAAACGATCATGCGGCACGGCAACGTCTATCAAATCGCCAACGGCGCTATGGGCTATCGCGGCACGCTGGACGAATACGGCCCGAACGAACTCGTCGCCATTACGCTAGCGGGCGTGTTCGACCAAGTCGGCGAGGCCTGGCGCGAGCCGGTCAATGCTCCCAACGGCGGCTATACCGCGCTCAGCGTCGACGGCGTGGCGGTTTCGGCACTGACGACTCCCGTGACGGCCCATCGCCAGACGTTATCGCTCAAGAATGCCAGCTTCGAACGCGAGACCGCTTTTACCGTGAACGGCAAGACCGTGACGGTGCGTTCGCTCCGCTTCCTCTCCGCGGTACGGCCGCATCTTGGCGTCATCTGCTACAGCATCACCGCGACCCATAACGCGGATATCGAAATTCAGACCGGAATCGACGGCGAGATTTGGGATCTCAACGGGCCCCACCTGCGCGATCTGAAAGCCGAGAAGCACGGCGACATTCTGCTGGTCTCGGGCACCACCAACGAAGCCGGCAAGACGGCTGCAGTGGCCGAAGCGGTGGTGGCGCCATTCGGCGAAGAACGCCATGCCGTGATCGGCGCCAAGAATTTGCGGGTGATTTCGTTTGGCGCCGAGGCGGGGCGGACCTACACCTTCTTCAAGGTGTTTGCGATCTATACCGATTTCGACAGCCTTTCGGGGCCGACGGCAGCCGCGGCGATCGCAGCGGTCAGTGCCGCCAAAGCGCTCGGCTTCAAGGCCCTGGAGGGCGAACACAACATCGCTTGGGCCGCCAAATGGGCCGCGTGCGACGTCGCTATCGAAGGCGACGAAATCTCACAGCACGCGCTGCGCTATTCGATCTTCCAGCTTTTGATCGTGGCGCCGGTCGATGGTAGCGCCAATTCCATTCCCGCCCGCGCCTTGTCGGGGCAGGTCTACAAAGGCGCGGTATTCTGGGACACCGAAATGTTCATGTTCCCGTTCTTCCTGCATACCTCTCCCGGGAAGGCGGCCGAACTCTTGCGCTATCGTATCCGCACCCTGCCCGGTGCGCGGCGCAAGGCCTTGACGGAAGGCGCCGGATTCCGCGGCGCGTTCTATGCCTGGGAAAGCCAGGAAACGGGCGACGATGCCTGCACCTATTTCAACATCGGCGATCCCTTGACCAAGCGCGAACTGCGCACCCATTTCCGCGACAAGCAGGTGCATATCTCGGGCGATGTCGCGATCGCGATGTGGGAGTACTTCAAAGTCACCGGCGACGATTCGGT
>JAATGK010000242.1 GCA_015654715.1 Alphaproteobacteria bacterium | reverse complement strand
GACCGGTCGACATGGTCGGCGAATACCGAGGGGCGGCCGAATTCGGGCCGGCCCGCGGCGATCTTCTCCCAGAGCGTCCATGCGCCGCCATCCGTCTTGGTGCGCAGAGCCGGCGCGGCGTCCATGCCGCCGAGGCTGGACGCCTCGGTCATCGAGCCGAGCGTGACCAGGACATAATCGCTCTCGCCGACAGCGATCTCGGCGGTCCTGCCGTCCCGCTCATAGACGATGCGCGTCGCGGCCTGTTCCCCATTGCGCTCGCCATAGCCGAGATCGGTCACGCGCGTGTTCAGTTCGAACACAACGCCGCGCTCATCGAGCCATTTGCGCAGCGGCCGCACCATCGAATCGTACTGGTTGTAGACCGTCCGCATGATGCCCTCGAGCCGGTCGAAGCCGGCGACCATATGCGCGAAGCGCACGAGGTAACGCTTGAACTCGACCGCGCTGTGCCAGGGCTGGAAGGCGAAGGTGGTGCACCACATGAACCAGAAATTGGTCTCGAAGAAAGCGGCGTCGAACTGATCGGCGATGGTGGTGCGGGCAAGCATCGCTTCCGGCTCGATCGCCAGGCGCTCGATCGCCAGGATGTGCTTTTCGCTGAGGCCGAATGCGGGCGCGGTCTGCCGGCGGCCGTCGCGCACGAGGCGCGACTTGGACGAGGTCTTCATCGTCTCGTTCCACGCGAAGATCTCCTGCGTGACCGTCCGGCTGCCGTCGAGCGTCGGGATCGAAGAGAACAGCTCATAGGTGCAGAGATATTTGCTCTCCAGCATCCGGCCGCCGCGCAGCACGTAACCCTCCTGCGGCGAGCCGGAGCCGTCGAGGCTGCCGCCGATCTTGTCGAGCTCTTCCAGGATGGTGATGTTGCGGCCGAGGACGTCGCCGTCGCGGATCATGAAGACGGCCGCGGCCAGCGACGCGATCCCGCCGCCGACGAGATAGACCTTTGTCGCGCTCCGGTCGGCGTTGCCATTTGTCTTTGCCATGGAAGCGATTCCTCAACTTGCGGCGCCGACGCAACGGACATTCGCGTCGTCAGGCGCCTTGTCTCGGCTATTGCGGCTTGGCTCCGCCGGGCTCGACATGCGCGCCGAATCCAAAGCGCATGGCCGAAAGCATCTTTTCGCCGAAGCTGTGCTGCTGCCGCGACCGGAAGCGGGTATAAAGCGCAGACGTCAGCACGTTCGCCGGGACGGACTCCTCGATCGCCGCCTCGACGGTCCAGCGGCCTTCCCCCGAATCCTGGACGAAGCCCGTGAAGCCCTCGAGCTGAGGATCGGCCGCAAGCGCAGACGCACCGAGATCGAGCAGCCAGGACGATACCACGCTGCCGCGCCGCCACACCTCGGCGATATCCGGCAGGTTCAGCGTGAAGCGCTCGTCCTCCGGCAGGTCCTTTGAATCCTTGTTGCGCAGGACGTCGAAGCCCTCGGCATAGGCCTGCATCAGCCCGTATTCGATGCCGTTATGGACCATCTTGACGAAATGGCCCGCGCCCGCCGGTCCGGCGTGCATGTAGCCGTTCTCGACTCGTGGATCGCGTCCTTCGCGGCCTTCGGTTTTCGGAATGCTGCCCGGCCCCGGCGCCAGCGTCGCGAAGATCGGATCGAGGCGGGTCACCACGTCCTTGTCGCCGCCGATCATCATGCAGTAGCCGCGCTCGAAGCCCCAGATGCCGCCCGAGGTTCCGACGTCGACATAATTCAGCGACTTCGGTTTCAGCGATGCGGCCCGCCGCACGTCGTCTTTGTAATAGGTGTTGCCGCCGTCGATCACCGTATCGCCGGCCGCAAGTAGCACGGCCAGACTGTCGATAGTGTCTTCGGTGATATTGCCGGCAGGCAGCATCACCCACACCGCGCGCGGTGGCGCCAGGCTCTCGACCAGTTCCTTGAGAGAACGGGCTGGCTTGGCGCCCTCGCGTGCCAGGGCGGCAACAGCCCCGGAGTTGACGTCGTAGGCAACTATGGTGTGACCGCCGTGCATGAGCCGCCGGGCAATGTTAGCGCCCATCCGGCCGAGACCGACGATGCCGAGTTCCATATGGCTTCCTTACTTCACAGCAGCTTCGACAGCCCGGCGCAAGGTGGCCAGTCCTTGGTCCACATTGTCAAGATGGACGCGGATGGCCCGCCGCCCGCGTTCCACCAGAACGCCGAGATCGCCGGCGGCTTGCGCCGCAATCACGGCGCCGAACGTGTAGCCGCGGCCGGGTACCGCAACGTCATGCGCCGGCTTGCCGGTGACTTGCACGAACAGGCCGGTGGCAGGGCCGCCCTTGTAGGCTTGGCCGGTCGAATGCAGGAAGCGCGGACCAAAGCCCAGGCACACCGCTGCGCCGGTCTTGTCGCGCAGCACCGCACGGATGGCGTCGAATTCCGCCGCATGCGCGCTGTTGCGTTCAATGAAGCCGACGAGGGCGATGTAATCGCCGGTGCCGACGCGCTTGAAATGCGCCTTCAACACGTCTTCCAGCGTTTTGGCTCCGGCCAGCGCTTTGGCGTTTTCGGGATCGGCATAGACCGCGACACCGCCGCCTGCGAATACCGGCTTGTCGGTATCCTTGGCGCCGCCCGCTTCCATCAGGGCCTTGGCCTTGATCTTGGCCGCTTCGACGTCAGGCTGATCGAACGGATTGATTTCCAGCGCCGCGCCCACAACTGCGGTCGCGATTTCGAAGACATAGAACAGCCGCGCCAGTTGCGCAGGTTCGTCGACTTCGATCTCGATCACCGGATGGCCGCTGGTCTTGAGCGCCGCCACCAAGCTGTCGCGCGCGTCTTCGCCTTTCAGCTTCAGCACCACAAACACGCGATCCTTGCCGTAGCTGGCGGCCGATCCGGCCGGTTCGCCGTCAATCGGGATGATGCCCTTGCCATGCTTGCCGGTGGATTCGGCGACGAGTTGTTCCGCCCAGGCGCCGAAGCTGGCGAGGCCCTTGGAGGCGAAAATCGTCAGCTTGTCCTTACCGGCCTTGGCCAGGGTGCCGAGCGCGATGCCGAGTTGGGTGCCAGGATTGGTCGCAGGCGGCGACAGCGGGCCGGACGCGGCTTCCGCGGCCAGCGCGTTGGCGACGAAGGCTTTCAGATCGACGCCCATCGCCGCGGCCGGAACCAGGCCGAAGTTCGACAGCACCGAATAGCGCCCGCCGATCGTCTTATCGCCGGCGAAGATGTCGGCAAAGCCTTCGGCCTTGGCGTCCTTCTCCAGCGACGAACCCGGATCGGTGATCGCCACGAAATGGCTGCCGGCCTTGTCTTTGCCGACCGTCTTGGCGACGCGGTCGAAGAAGAAATCCTTGAACAAATTGGGTTCGAGGGTTGAGCCGGATTTCGACGCGACGATGAACAGCGTCGATGCCGGGTTAAGCTTCTTGTCCAGCGTGCCGACTTCATCGGGATTGGTGGAGTCGAGAATATGGAACTTCGGCGTGCCGTGTTTGACCAGCACTTCGCGGAGCACTTCGGCGCCGAGGCTTGAGCCGCCCATGCCGAGCAGCACCACGTCGGTCCATTTGGCGGCCTTCACCTTGGCGGCGAACGCTTCCAACTGGGCGAGATTGGCTTTTGCCGCCGTCGGAGCATCGAGCCAGCCGAGCCATTTGTCTTCGTCGGTATTGGCCCAGATCGTCTTGTCCTTGGCCCACAGGCGGCGGATGTAGCCCTTCGCGGTCCAGGTCTTGACCCAGCCGTCGACGGCGTCCTTGTCGGCGCCGAGCGTGAAGGTCAGGCGCAACTTCTTGCCGGTGATTTCATCGCATTTTCCGGCGATGGCCCCGAACAGCTTGTCGGCAGCATCGGCGAACAGATCGACGCCTTCCACCAGCAGCGTATCGGTAATTTCGTCGAGCTTGATACCCGTAGCTGCGAGATCGGCCAAAATCTTTTCGGCGCCCGGCAGATCCTGCTTGATGGCGTCAGCGGCGGGTTTGCCGTGATCGCGTACGGCCGCGACGGTGGCTGGCGGCATCGTGTTGACGGTGTTGTCGCCAATCAGGGTGTCGACGTACAGCGTGTCGGGATAGGCTTTGTTCTTGGTGCCGGTGGAGGCCCACAAGAGGCGCTGCGGACGGGCGCCGCGCTTGGCCAGCTTTTCCCAACGTGCGCCGGAGAAAATCTTCTCGTAATCGCGATAGGCGAGCTTGGCGTTGGCGATGGCGACTTTGCCCTTCAAGCTTTCGAGCTTGGCTTTCTCGGCGCCCGTCGCGGTCGCGATCTTCTTATCGAGCAGGCCGTCGATCTTGGCGTCGATGCGGCTGATGAAGAAACTGGCGACGCTGGAGACGGTCGACAAATCGTAATTGGCGGGAAGCCCTTCCAGGCACGCAATGTAAGCCTCGGCCACCTGGCGATAAGCTTCCTGCGCGAACAGCAGCGTGACGTTGATGTTGATGCCTTCCGACAGCAGCTTCTTAATCGCCGGAATGCCGGCCGGGGTGGCGGGCACTTTGATCATTACGTTGGGGCGGCCGATTTGTTGCCACAGATAGCGCGCTTCGGTCAGCGTCGCGGCGGTATCGTTGGCAAGATACGGATTGCATTCCATGCTGACGAAGCCGTCAGCCTTTTTGGTCTCGTCGTAGACCGGTTTCAGCGCATCGGCAGCGCCGCGAATGTCGGTGAACGCGAGGTTGTTGAACACCGCGCCGATCTCGACCGTTCCGGCCTCGAGCAGCGAGCGGATTTCCTCGTCATACTCGTTCGAATGCCCCATCGATTTTTCAAAAATCGCCGGATTGGAGGTGACCCCCTTGATCCCTTCTTCTTGCACCAGCTTGGCGAGTTCGCCGCTGCGCACCAAACCGCGACCGAGGTTGTCGAGCCACGGCGCCTGACCGTATTTTCCAAGTTCTTTAAGGGGGTTCATCATCAGCTCCGATGGGGCAAGGAACGGAACGGGAATGAGGCCCGCCGCTTATCCTGCCATGCAGTAGTCGTCTAACTCTGTCTTATATGGTTCTCAAGTCATTGGTTTGAAAGGTCGCGGCAGATGAGATTGGTGACATTTTCGCAGGGTGAAAAAGTGGCGCTTGGGCGGGTGGAAGGGGAGGAAATTATCCCGTTGCCGCCGCAGTTTGGCAGCATGATGGACCTGATCATTCGTTGGCCCCAAGTCCGCAAACAGGTTGCCGAAACGGCAGGGCGGCCGATTTCCCTGGGTAGCGTGCATTTGCTGCCGCCTTTGCCGCGTCCGGGCAAGATTCTCGCGATTGGACTCAATTACGCCGATCACGTGCGTGAGACCGGCGCCGCGATGCCGGAGCGTCAAATTTGGTTCTGCAAGCAGCCGACCGCCGCCAATGGCCCCAATGACCCGATTGTGCTGCCGAAAGCATCGACCAAAGTCGATTACGAAGCCGAACTGGTGGTGGTGATCGGCCAAGGCGGTCGTGCCATCGCCCGCGAAGATGCCCGCGCCTCTGTGTTCGGCTATTGCGCCGGCAGCGATGTCAGCGCCCGCGATTGGCAGATGGCGACTTCGCAATCGATGCTGGGCAAGAGTTTCGACACTCACGCCCCTTTCGGTCCCTGGATCACCACCGCCGACGAAAGCCCAGATCCCCACACGTTGGGCGTGCGTTGCTTCGTCAATGGCGACAAGCGCCAGGATTCCAACACCGCCAATCTGGTCTTCAACGTCTGGGACCAGATCGCCCATGTCAGTCAGGTGATGACCCTCGAACCCGGCGATCTCATCTACACCGGTACCCCCGGCGGGGTCGGGATGGGCATGAAGCCGCCGGTCTATTTGAAGGGCGGCGATCTCGTGCGGGTAGAAATAGACCGCCTCGGCGCCATCGAGGCGTTCTGCCGGAAAGAGGAGTAGCGCTCGCAAAAGCAATAAAGCGGTCTAGCGGTGCATCGTCCGGATGGCATCGACGATCACTTGCGGGCTGTGCAAGCCCTTGTACACCGGCGGCGGCTTCTTGTTGAGCTTGAGCAACGTGTACACAGCGGTCATGGCACAGCGCACCGAGTACTCCACAGTGAATACGACGTCGTCAGGTTGCTCGGCGAACTGGCCCATGAAGGCGAGATTGGTGGACCCGTCCGGAACCACCTTTGGCCGGTCGTTAGCCGTTCGAACCATGAATTGACTTGTGATGTACGGCATGGCGCAGGGAATACAGTTGGACGCGGCAATGATGGCGTCCTTGTCCGCCGGGGCGAAGTGCAAATGGCCGAGCACTTCCTCGAGAATTTCGGCGCCGTTGCAGTCCGACATCGGCTTCTTGACGTAGTTGCCGGGGCGGTCATGGAAGAGGGCGTAACCCCACCACACCGAAACGTCTTCGGGCTGGTCCGCAAAAAAGGGCTGGTGGTAAATCGAGATCGTGATCAGCCAGTTGGAATCCTTGAAGGTGATCAGCCCGCCGCTGCCGGCCGGACTGCCGCTGAACTTTTCCATCAACGCAAAGAACAACGGCTCCTTGACCGTCACGGTATAGGAAATCCACGAGGATTCCGCGATCACGCCGTTGAATGCGGCCGGATTGCCGAACTGCGGACGCCCCTCAGCCAGCTTTTTCCACAATTGCCACGCGCCGGATTTGTTGCCGCGATTGAATCCAGGTGCCTTGGTCATCGTGCCGAACGTCTTGTCGGCGGTCATCGAGCCGTTGGTCACGAAGACGAAATCGCTCGGGCCGACCGCAATGTGCTCCGCAACGCCGTTCTTGCTGGTCTCGAGGCCGGTGACGGTGATCGCATCGCTGCCGGACTCCAAATCGAGATTTTCGACTCGGACGTGGAAGCGGAAATCAACCTCGCGGTCCTTCAACCAATTGACTAGCGGTACGGCAAAACTGTCGTACTGGTTGAACAAGCTACGATAGATGCCCTCTTGGGTATCGATGGTCGAGAAATGGTGGATGAAGCGCTGCAGGTAGCGCTTGAACTCGATCGCGCTGTGCCAGCGTTCAAAGGCGAACAGCGAGCACCATTCGAACCAGAAATTGGTCTGAAAGAAATGCTCGCTGAAGCAGTCGGCGACGCGCTTGCCATCGAGGAAGCTTTCCGGCTCGGCCATGAGCGCGACGAGGTCGATCCCGTCACGTTCGCTGAAGCCCATCTTGTGGAAGTCGGGGATATTGCCGTCGCGGTCGACCAGCCGCACTTTGTTGTGCCACGGCCACTTGGCGTTGGCCTGGTCGGTCTCTTCCTTGATCGAAATATTGGGATTGCTGAGCGATGGGATCGACGCCAAGAGATCGAAAGTGCATACGTACTTTGCTTCGAACATGCGGCTGCCGCTCATGAAATAGCCGTGCTCGGCGTCGCCATGGGCATCGAAGGCGCCGCCGAATGCGTGGCTCTCCTCGAAGATGACGATATCTTTGCCCGACACACCGCCATCGCGGATGAGAATCACGGCGCCCGCCAGCGAGGCGATGCCGCTGCCAACAAAATAATATTTACTCATGAGATTCAGCCCTTTCGCGGCCTTAATGCAGGTCCAAATAATCTTGCAGCGTCAGGTTGAACTGGGACAGACCGTCTTCGAGATAGTTGCTGACCAAAGGAATGTCGGTGACATAGCGTGGCGTTTTCGCCCGCCCGATATCGGCCGCCGCTTGACGGGCCGCATGCCATTCCTTGAGCGTGAAATCGCCCCGGCCGACAAATATCAGCGCAAGCAGATCGAGCAATTCATCGTCATTGAGATCGCGGATGGCGGAAAAAAGTTCGCGCTGCGTATCATCCGTCGGGCCGAATTCCAGCGCATCGATGCTAACGTCGTCGCTCGGATTAGAACCGCTGTCCGGGTCGGTCTCGGCGACTTTGACATCGAATTCGCGCGCTTTGAGCAGGATCGAGAAGGCATCTTCGGGCGTGATGGCCAGGGCCGGTATAACGGTCGGCTTGGGGATCGGTGTGAGGGTCGGCATAATGGGTTCCATTGGAAAGGGAGCACGCGTATTTTCCTGCCGACCCTAAGTGTGCGAGCAGCGCTGCGACAGCTTCGTCATTTACTCATTTGCGCTGGCGATGCTGCGTAGTTTCCGAGCCTGCGGTCTCAGAAGGCTGGGCGCTAAGTTCCGCTTTCACCCTGCGTAAAGGAAAATGCCATGAATAATCAGCGTAAAGTTGCCGTTGTTACGGGAGCCGGCCAAGGCATCGGCCGGGCCATTGCACTCCGTCTTTCCAAAGATGGCTTCGCCATCGGCTGTCTGGACTTCAATGCCGACACCGCCAACGCCAGCGTCAAACAGATTTCCGGCAACGGCGGCGAAGCACTTGCCGTCAAAGTGGATGTGGCCCAGCGCGATCAAGTCTTGCAGGCCG
>JAATGK010000332.1 GCA_015654715.1 Alphaproteobacteria bacterium | reverse complement strand
CCGACCGCCATCACGCCAAACCCCTTGGCCTCGGCCTTGGTGACTTCGAGGCAGCCGATGGTGACGTCAGCGCCGGATTCGACATGCTGCATCAGCATCAGCTCGTAATCCATTTTGTAGATATGGTCCCCGGCGAGGACGACCATGAACTCGGGATTGTAGCTCTCGATGATGTCGATGTTCTGATACACGGCGTCGGCAGTGCCTTGATACCACAGGCCTTCGGTGACGCGCTGCGAGGCCGGCAGGATGTCGAAGCTTTCGTTACGTTCGGAGCGGAAGAAGTCCCAGCCTTGCTGCAGGTGGCGGATCAGCGAATGGGCTTTGTATTGGGTCGCAACGGCAATGCGGCGGATGCCGGAATTGACGGCGTTCGAGAGAGCGAAATCGATGATCCTGGCCTTGCCGCCGAAATAGACCGCCGGCTTGGCTCGCTTGTCGGTGAGTTCATTGAGACGGGCGCCTCGCCCCCCGGCGAGAACATAAGCCATCGTATCGCGCGCCAGTGGGTGTCTGCGCTCCATCAGCATTCATCTCCCTCGGGCACGCCTGCAGGCGCACTCCGGTGTCATCTTTCGGATCATCACTAGCACACAGTGCCTTCGTAAAGGCAGGGTTCGCCACACTTTTTTTGGCTAATTCGGGCCTGCAGGGCGCGGCGTGCCCGGCCCCTCGGCACGCCCGGGTTTTGGGCAGGTTCAGAAACGCAGCACGCTCCAGATCGAGGAGTAGTCGTCGGTCCAGGGCTTCAGCCCTGGCGGGATCGCCACCGGCGGGGCGTTGGCAAGTTCGCCGCGGCGAAACAGCTCCGTCCGGCGGGTCGCCAGCACCCAGATCGAGCGCGCCACGCCATGGTCGAGGTCGTTGTCGGTCTCGATATACCGGGCCTCGTGGCCGCTGGCCGCTGCCGCCTGGGCCACCACCGGGGCAAGGTTCACGTAGCGGTTGGAAACATGCACCGCCAGCACACCGCCGGGCTTCAAGTGATGCCAGTAAAGGGCGAAGGCCTGCCGGGTCAGTAAGTGCAGCGGGATGGAATCGCTGAGGAACGCGTCGATCACCAGGACGTCGAACTGCTGTGCCGGTTCGCGCTCGAGGCTGAGCCGGCCGTCACCCAATACGACGCTTTGGCGGGCCGGGTTGCCGGAAAGGTACCAGAAGTGGCTGCGGGCGATCCGGTCGACGTCCGGATTGATCTCGTAGAAGCGGTAGGTATCGCCGGCCCGGCCATAAGCGGCCAGAGTGCCGATGCCTTGGCCGATGACGCCGACCTTGATCGGACCGCTCTTGCCCATTTCGGTGAGCAGCCGGCCGACGCCCGACGGGCGGGCGTAATAGGACAGGGGAATATGGCGCAGCCGCGGGTCCATCACCTCGATGCCGTGCAGGATGGTGCCGTTGGCCAGACGCCGGACACGAATGGGGTTGGTTGTCGTCAGGCCGCTTTCCTGCACTCGCAAGGCGCCATAGAAGTTCCGCGCCAAGGCCACCGAATCCGACACGAAGACTTGCTCCGTCCGCAGCATCAGCCAGCCGCTCGCCGCCACGACGACGAGGCCACACAGCGCCAGCAGACTCGGCCGCATCTCGGTCCAGTCGCGGAAGTGCCGGGCCGCCGCCACGAAAACGATCAGCGCTGTCAGCGGCAGCAGGATCAGCAGTTCGTATGGCCCGTTGAAGACGTTCGGCGCCACCGCCGCGACGAACAAGCCGCCCGCCGCACCGCCGGTTGAAATAATCAGATAATATTCGGTCAGATGCCGCGGCTCGGGTTTGGCCAGTGACAGCTCGCCATGGCAGACGCAGCAGAACACGAACAGCACGCCCGACAAGACCGGCAGCAGCAGCAATCCGATTTCGGGGAAACTGCCCGCCGCCGCCAGCAGCGCCGCGCCGAGGGCCAGCACGAACAGCACATACCAGGCCGGTAGTGAGAACCACTTCAGATCGTTGAAGGCGAGAATGAAGCTGGCGAGATAAAGTGCCAGCGGCACCACCCAGAACAGTGGGATCGCCGCCACGTTCTGCAGCATGAAATTGGTCATCGCCAGGAGCAGGCCCGACGGTGCCGCGGCGAGGAAAAACCACAACGCGCGCATGCCCCACGACGGGCGATCGGTTTTTTCGCGCGGCGCCAGTTTGCCATCCCGATAGCGCCAGGCCGTGGCGGAGCACAGCACCGCAAAGCCGGCATAGAGCACCGACCAGGCGAGGGCCTGCATCCGCCCCGGCAGATAAGGCTCGACCAATATGGGGTAACTGAGCAGCGCCAGCATCGAGCCGAAATTGGAGAGCGCGAACAAGCGATAGGGCGGCCGCACTTCACCGTCGACCGGCCGCGCCAGCCACGACTGCACCAGTGGACTCGTCGCCGACAGCAGCACGAAGGGCAGGCCGATGGTGGACGCCAGCAATCCCAGGATCAGTCCGAGCGGGTTTTCGCCGCCTACGGGTTTCCAATGCTCGGCTGGAATGATCGGCAGGAAGGCCAGGCTGATGCAGAGCAGCCCAGCATGAATCCGGCCCTGCCAGCGCGGCGCCACGCGGGTCGTCAGGATATGGGCGTAGAGGTAGCCCGCCAAGAGTGCGGCCTGGAAGAACAACAGGCAGGTGGTCCAGACCTGCGCCGAGCCGCCGAACCAGGGCAAAATCGCCTTGGCGATCAGCGGTTCGACTTCGAACAACAGCAGCGCACCCGCCAGGATCGTCGCCGCAGCGGCAAGCCGGTCAATCTGCCAACGCTTAGCCATCCGGTTCCGCCCCGACATTTCTGCCGGGGGTTATAGAACGAGAACGTTAAAAAGACCCGAGCCGCCCTTTACAGCGCGTCGTTGTCGCGTTCGCCGGTGCGCACCCGCAAGGCGGCATCGACATTGGTGACGAAGATTTTGCCGTCGCCGATCTTGCCGGTGTGGGCGGCGCCGCGGATCGCTTCCACCACCGCGTCGAGGCGCTCGTCGGGCACCGCCACTTCCAGCTTCAACTTGGGAATGAAGGCGATGGTGTATTCGGCGCCGCGATAGACTTCCTTGTGGCCCTTCTGACGGCCGTAGCCGCGCACTTCCGACACGGTCATGCCCTCGGTGCCGGTGGCGAGGAGGGCGTCGCGCACGACATCGAGGCGGTGCGGCTGGATGATCGCGATCACGAGTTTCATGGGGGTCTCCTCAACCGTTCATGTTGTAGCCGGTCTCGCCGTGGCTGGAGAAATCCAGGCCCTGGATTTCCTGGTCGCGGTCGATCCGCCATCCGGCGGCGGCTTTGACAACCTTGATAATGAGGAAAGTCGCGACCACAGACCAGACCCCTGTTGCGATGACGGCTTCGACCTGGACGCCGAATTGGGCCCAGACCGGGCGGGCGAGGGCCACGCCGCCGACGCCGAGCCCGGCCGCAAACGGCACCAGCAGACTGCCGAGGGCGCCGCCGACGCCGTGCACGCCGAGCACGTCGAGGGCATCGTCGACCTTCCATACCCGCTTCACCACCAAGACCGCGCCGTAACAGATTGCGCCGCCCGCCGCGCCCAAGGCCACCGCGCCCGCCGGGCCGACAAAGCCCGAGGCCGGAGTGATGGTGGCAAGGCCCGCCACCGCGCCGGTGACCGCGCCGACGAGGCTCGGCTTGCCGTACT
>JAATGK010000466.1 GCA_015654715.1 Alphaproteobacteria bacterium | reverse complement strand
GTCCTCCAGCACTTCAGCGTAGGTCACCGCCTGCAAGCGCTTCAGCGCAATCGCGTACTGGTCGAGCGGATGGCCCGACAAATAGAAGCCCATGGCGCCGAATTCTTCACCCAGGCGTTCATGCGGCGGCCAATCGGCGACCTGCGGCAGGCGCAATTCGGCCTTGGAAGGCCCGCCGCCGAACAGGCTCACCTGCCCGCTTTCGCGCTCGCTGGTGGCGGCTTGGGCAGCGGCAAGAATAACGTCGGCACCCTCCACCATCTGGCGGCGGTTCTTACACAACCCGTCGAACGCCCCGGCGCGCACCAGATTCTCGAACACGCGCTTGTTGATCTGCTTGGGATCGATGCGATTGGCGAAATCGGCCAGCGATTTGAAACGGCCGCCGCTCGCGCGCACCTCGACCAGATGATCCATCGCCTGACGGCCGACGCCCTTCACCGCCGCCAGCGCGTAATAGATTTCCTTCTTCTCGGCATCGACCGAGAACACCGCGGTGGAGCGGTTGACGTCGGGCGGCAGCACCTTAATGCCGAGGCGTTGCGCTTCCTGGCGGAAAACGTTGAGCCGGTCGGTGTTGCCGGCATCGAGGGTCATCGACGCGGCCAGGAATTCGACCGGATAATTGGCCTTCAGATACGCGGTTTGATAAGCGACCTGGGCATAAGCGGCGGCGTGGCCTTTGTTGAAGCCGTAACCAGCGAACTTGGCGGCCTGATCGAAGATCTCTTCGGCGACGGCGGGGAGCACGCCGCGCTCGGAGGCGCCTTTCAAGAAGCGTTCGCGCTCCTTGACCATTTCGGCGACGATCTTCTTGCCCATGGCGCGGCGCAGATTGTCGGCCTGGCCCATGGTGTAGCCCGCCAGCTCCTGGGCGATGTGCATGACGTCTTCCTGATACGTCATCACGCCGTAGGTTTCTTTCAGGATCGGCTCGAGCTTGGGATGCAGATACTCCGGCTGTTCGCGGCCGTTCTTGACCGCGATGTATTTCGGAATCGAGTCCATCGGGCCCGGGCGATAGAGCGCCACCAGCGCCACGAGATCGTTGATGTGATCGGGCTTCATCTTGCGCATCAGGTCGCGCATGCCCGTCGATTCAAGCTGGAAGACGCCGACGCTGTCGCCCTTCGCCAGCATCTCGAAGGTGGGCTTGTCGGTGAAATCGATCGCCTGGGTGTCGAGTTCGATGCCGCGCAATTTGATCAAATCTTGCGCCTTGGCGATCACCGTCAGGGTCTTGAGGCCGAG
>JAATGK010000088.1 GCA_015654715.1 Alphaproteobacteria bacterium | reverse complement strand
TGACGCGCACCCAAGGGCTTTTGCTCGATTCCCATTTCGCGGTCGAACAGGAAGCCCGTTTCCGCGCCGGATTGCCGATGTCGTTCAACGGCACCGCCGGTGTGTGGCGGCGCGAGGCGATCGAAAATGCGGGCGGCTGGACCGGCGATACCTTGACCGAAGACCTCGACCTTTCCATCCGTTGTGCCCTTAAGGGCTGGCGCGGCGCCTTCGTCAGCGATGTCGTAGCCCCGGGCGAATTGCCGGAAACCGCGGCAGCCTGGCGGGCGCAGCAAGCGCGCTGGACCAAAGGTCATGCCCAATGCGCCAGAAAGCTGCTGCCGACGGTGTGGGCGAGCCGTCTGCCGCTCGCCTTTAAAGCGGCGATTACCCTGCAGATGTGCCAGTTCAGCTTTTATACCCTGGCGTTTCTCTCCGCCGTGATCAGCCTGACGCTGATGTATATCGGCGCCACTTATCTGCCGGCGGTCGGCACCCTCGGCCTGTTCGTCACCTTCTTCGGCATCGGCGCCTCGCTGACGTATGTCTGGCTCGGCCAGAAGCTGCTCGGCCGCGACCGCATGATCGGCCTGCATCGCTCGCTACTGCTGTCGATCGTGTTCCCGTCGGGGCTGGTGCTCTCCAATGCGCAAGCGACCTGGAACGCCTTCTTCGCCAATCCGAACCGCATGAACTTCAGCCGCACCCTGCGCGCCGGCGAGCGCTATGCCGGCGGCTGGCGCGGTGGCCCCGAGCTTCTGGCCGGATTGTTCCTGCCGGTGTTCGCGTTCACCGAAAGCGCCTGGAGCGCACCGTTCTTCGTTTTTGCGGTGACGGGCCTGATCTCGATCGGCGCCATGGGCTTTTCCAGCGCCGCCCTGCCGCGCTCCAGTGCGACACGGCTGATCGCGCCGAAAGACTAGCGAAGCCCCCTTCGCCTCGCTGCGCGAGGCACTTTCCCCGCGCTCTGCGTGCCACCGCAAAGGTCGTCGCGCGCGCGAGCGCAGAAAGCGTCCGCGGCGATTTTGATTCAAATTTTAGTCGATCAAATCCAACCTTTTGGACTAACGTCGTTTTGAAACAGACACGTTAGGATCGTCATCACGGTTGCTGTTTGTGTTTGGTCGCGCGATTTATCGGAAAATCGTAAAACACTTTTCCAATCGTGCCCCTGGAGCGATCGAGGCGAGGGTCGGTGATGGTGGGGTCATTCGTTCGGCTGGCGGCGGCGGCCGCGCTCGGGATTGCTCTGGCGGGATGCGCCAGCGGCCCGGATTATTCTGATTTGGGCGACAGCGGCCCCTCCGGCGGGGCGCGCGCGCGGCCCCAAAGCACCCTGCAATGCGTGCCCTATGCCCGCGAGCATTCCGGAGTCGTGATTTACGGCGACGCCTATACCTGGTGGGACAAAGCGGCCGGTAAATTCGCCCGCGCGGCGAGCCCCAGCGAAGGGGCGGTGATGGTGCTGTACAATTATGCCGGTCCCAATCGCGGCCATGTCGCCGTGGTGCGCCAACTCGTCGACTCCCGCACCATCAAGATCGATCACGCCAATTGGCTCGACGACGGCGCCATTTATGTCGACGACCCGGTGCGCGACGTCAGCGCCGACAACGACTGGAGTCAGGTGCGGGTATTCAACCTCCAAATGGGAGCCTGGGGTTCCCATATCTATCCGGTCCAGGGCTTCATCGGGCCGGGACCCGATGCCGGCAGCACCGATCAGCACATCGCCCAAAACCGCCCCGCTCCCGATGCGATCGCCGCCCTGCTCGCTGATGACGATCAGGCAGACGGCGACGGCAGTCGCTAAACAAGCCCTGCTTTCGGCCCCAAAACCGCCGTCAACTTCTTAAAAAACGTAGCACAATCAACGTCTTAATTTTTTTTATATTATTTGCGCCAAACCGCCTCCCAGCGCATTGACGCTGTCGTAAGGCGGACTATGGTCCGCGCCCTCGCGAGACGAAAAGCGCGTCGCACGCGTTCAAACGACAGGCTCACACACCTGACCCGGCCGTGACTGACACCAGCCCCCCTCCAGACCCACCTGACGATCCGCTCGAAGCGGTGCCTGCGGTAGGGCCACATCACACGCCGCAAGCCACCAGCTTCAAGCGCAAGTGGTTCCTGACTCTGGCGGCGCTCGGCGTCGTGTTCGGCGATATCGGCACCAGCCCGCTCTATGCCCTGCACCAGTCGGCGCGGGCGTCCCAGCACCATGCCGCGCTGCAGCACGCGATCTTCGGCGTGGTGTCGTTGATCTTCTGGTCGCTGATTGTGGTGGTGACCTTCAAATACGTAACCCTGATCATGCGCGCCGACAACGACGGCGAAGGCGGCGAGCTCGCTCTGGCCTCGCTGGCGCACCGCGTCCAAGGCCTCGACCGCCGGGTCAAGATCGCCATCGGTGCCGGCGCCGTGCTTGGCCTGTCGCTGTTTTTCGGCGACGGCATGCTGACCCCGGCGATCACCGTGCTGTCGGCGGTGGAAGGACTGACCGCCATCAATCCGGGCTTCGACAAGCTGGTGGTGCCGCTGGCCCTCATCATCCTGATCGGCCTGTTCGCCCTGCAATCGCGCGGTACCGCCCAAGTCGGCCGGATGTTCGGTCCCGTCATGGTGGTGTGGTTCCTGGTGCTGGGCGTGATGGGCGCCACCTCGATCTGGCAGACGCCGCAAATCCTGATGGCGCTGTCGCCCCATTACGGCTTGATGCTGTTCGTCGACGAGCCCTGGACCGCGTTCGTGGCGCTGGGCTCGATCGTGCTGGCGGTCACCGGTTGCGAGACGCTGTACGCCGACATGGGCCATTTCGGCAAAGGCCCGATCCGGGCCGCCTGGCTGTTCTTCGTGCTGCCAGCGCTGTTCCTCAATTATTTCGGTCAGGGGGCCGCCTTGCTGCGCCATCCCAATGCGATGGCCAATCCGTTCTATGCGGTGGCGCCTGCCTGGGCCCATCTGCCGCTGGTGTTCCTAGCCACCATCGCCGCCTCGATCGCTTCCCAAGCGGTGATTTCCGGCGTGTTCTCGATCACCCGGCAGGCGGTTCAGCTCGGCATGCTGCCGCGGATGGAAATCCGCCACACCTCGGC
>JAATGK010000044.1 GCA_015654715.1 Alphaproteobacteria bacterium | reverse complement strand
GGCCTTCCAATGCAAAAAACTCGCATTGCAGCGGCACCACCACGGAATCGGCGGCGACCATCGCATTGACCGTCAGCAGCGTCATCGACGCCGGGCAATCGATCAAGGCGTAGGAAAATGGGTTTTCTCCGTGTACGGAATATTCGTCAATGGCGTCCTTGAGCCGGTCGTTGCGCCGCTCGGAACTGATCAGTTCGAGTTCGGCACCGGAAAGATCCACAGTCGCCGGCACAATCGACAGTTTCGGGATACGGGTGGGATGGATTGCTTCGGCGAGGGTCGCCTGCCCCATCAGCACGTCATAGATCGACACTTTGCGTTCGCTGCGCGCCATGCCGAGGCCGGTGGAGGCGTTGCCTTGCGGATCGATGTCGATGATCAGCGTCGGCGCGCCGACCGCTGCGAGCGCGGTACCGAGATTGATGGCGGTCGTGGTTTTGCCGACACCGCCCTTTTGATTGGCGATGACAAGGACGCGCGGCTTTTTAACGGCTGGAGACATGGACTAAATCCCGGATCTCCAGAACCACACTAAGCGGATGGGTCTGGCTTGGGTGTTTCTGAAGGGTCATCTTCCAGGCCCGCTCAGCCTCGGTCAACTCGTCGGTGTAGTTTTGGCCTTTTAAGAACAGATAGATCGTCTTCGGCCCTGCCAAGTTTTGCGCATAAGCGAGCAGCGTCGGCAAGGGCGCAAAGGCGCGCGCCGTAATGATATCGAAGCGCCGTTTGGGTGCGGCTTCGATGCGCTCGTTGCGGACGTCCACGGCCAGGAACAAATGCTGGGCGACGGCTTTGAGAAAATCGGCCTTTTTCTTGGTGCCTTCGTAAAGCGTCACCTTGAGGCGCTTCCGCCGCAGGATTGCAAGGACCAGACCCGGGAACCCGGCCCCGCTGCCGAGATCGACCAAAGTCTTGGCATTCTCCGGAATCAGGGCATCAAGCTGCGCGCTGTCATAGAAGTGGCGGTGCCAGACATCCTTGAGACTCGCCTCCGAGACCAGATTGTGCGGACTGGCGGCGAGCAGCTCGGCATACGCCTTCAGGTCGGTCAGTGTTTCATGTGAAACACCCGTCGCTTGGGCAAAAGCCTCGGGGCCGAAAGCTTCAGGCGGCATGGGATCGGGATTTGACATGAGCCAGGACCAGAGTGAGCGCCGCCGGGGTGACACCATCGATGCGTGACGCTTGACCGAGGGTGGCCGGCCGGATTGTGGTGAGTTTCTGCCGTGCTTCCGCCGAAAGCCCGCAAACCATCCCGTAATCGAGATTGGCCGGCAGCGCCAGCGCTTCGTCCCGTTTGAAGGCCAAAATGTCGGCTTCCTGGCGGTCGAGATAGCCAGCGTATTGGGCATCGATCTCAAGCTGCTCGGCGATTTCGCTGCCGAACCGGCCGAGTTCCGGCCATACGGCTGTCAAACGATGAAAATCGACCCCTGGCAGGCTGAGAAGTTCATGCGCCGACCGCCGGGTTCCGTCCAGACGCACCGAAATCCCGTACTTCTCGGCCTCATTGGGCGTCAGAGTGAGCCCCGCCAAACTCGCCCGCGCCGCGGCCAACAATGCCATCTTGGTCGCGAAGGCTCGCGCCCGCTCCAGCCCGGCACAGCCAGCGGCCGCAAACACCGGCGTCAGCCGTTGATCGGCGTTATCTGCCCGTAGCGTGAGGCGGTATTCGGCTCGCGACGTGAACATGCGATAGGGCTCGGTGACGCCCTTGGTGACGAGATCGTCGATCAAGACCCCGATATAGGCCGAAGCCCGGTCGAGAATGACGGCTTCATCCCCGCCCGCCGCCCGCGCCGCATTCAATCCGGCCATCAGACCCTGGGCGGCAGCCTCTTCATAGCCGGTGGTGCCGTTGATCTGCCCGGCAAAAAACAGCTTTTCGACCCGTTTGGTCTCCAGGCTAGGCTTCAGCTCGCGCGGATCGACATAGTCGTACTCGATGGCATAGCCCGGCCGCAGCACCCGCACCTTCTCCAGGCCAGGAATGGTCTTCAACAGCGCGTGCTGGACGTCCTCGGGCAGCGAAGTGGAAATTCCGTTGGGATAGATGGTGTCGTCACCCAGGCCCTCGGGCTCCAGAAAGATCTGGTGGCTGGCGCGATGGGCAAAACGAACGACCTTATCTTCTATAGACGGGCAATAACGCGGTCCGCGCCCCGAAATCTGGCCGGAATAGAGTGGCGCCCGGCTTAGATTGGCGCGGATGACCTCGTGCGTCGCCTCGGTAGTCCGGGTGATATGGCAGACGACCTGCGCTGTCGTGATCGCAGGGGTCATAAAGGAGAACGGCGACGGCGGATCATCGCCGCGCTGCACCTCCAGGCCGGACCAATCGATGGTGCGGCCGTCAAGCCGGGCCGGGGTGCCGGTTTTCAGCCGCCCCATGGCAAAGCCGATCCCATGCAACGTGTCAGACAAGCCAATCGAAGGCCGCTCGGTGCCGGCCTCGTCAAACCCAGCTTTGCCGGCAATCGCGCGCCCGGCCGGGAAGATCACTTCGCCACAATGAATCAGCCCTTTGAGGAAGGTCCCGGTGGTCAGGACCACCGCTCCAGCAGGCACCGTGTCGCGGTCGGAGGTCACAACCCCAATGACCCGACCATCCTTCAAGACCAAGTCTTCCGCCGCCGCCTCACGGATACCGAGGTTTGGCGTCGCTTCCAAAGCCGCGAGCATCGCTTGGCGATAAAGGGCGCGATCGGCTTGGGCGCGGGGTCCGCGCACCGCCGGGCCTTTGCGGCGGTTGAGGATACGAAACTGGATTCCGGCTGCATCAGCGACTCGGCCCATCAGTCCATCAGCGGCATCGATCTCGCGAACGAGATGGCCCTTGCCAACGCCGCCAATCGCCGGATTGCACGACATCTCGCCAAGGGTGGCGCGGCGGTGGGTGAGCAGGAGAGTCTTGGCGCCCGTGCGCGCCGACGCAGCCGCGGCCTCACAGCCGGCATGCCCACCCCCGATCACAATCACGTCGTAGCGCATGCCCGGTCCAATACGGGAGCGAGGCCCGGTGGGCAAGCCTCAACCCTGTTTCACGTGAAACGGCGGCTACTTACCGATACAGAAATCCCGGAAGATCAGATCCAGCAGGTCTTCCACGTCGACCCTTCCCGTGATCCTGCCGATGGCCCGAACTGCAAGCCGGAGGTCCTCCACGAAGAGTTCGGGCTGCGGTTGGCTCTGGGCACGACCCAGCGCGGCGAGCGCTTCCATCAGCGCCTCGCGATGGCGGGCGCGCGTCAGCACAGGAGCCTCGCCACCGCCTTCCAGTTTTTCCCGCGCCGCCGCGGTGATGGCCTCCACCACCGCGTCCAAGCCTTCGCCGGTCTTCAGCGACAGTTTCAACCCGCCTTGCTGCTGTGGCCATGGCAAATCCGCCTTATTCCAGACAGTTACGACAGAATTACTTACCGACTTACCGTGTAATTCCAGCGACATAGCAGGAGAACTTCCATCTTTGACCAGCACCACCAGGTCGGCGGTTTCGGCCCGGTCGAGCGCCCGGCGCACACCTTCGGCTTCCACGTGGTCAGCGGCCGCACGCAAACCCGCGGTATCTGCCAAAACCACGGCATAGCCCGACAAGTTCAATCGCACTTCGATGACATCGCGCGTCGTGCCCGCGGTTTCCGCGACAATCGCTACGTCGCGCCCCGCCAGCGCATTGACGAGGGAACTCTTGCCCGCATTGGGCGCCCCAATCACGGCCACGAACAGTCCTTCGCGCACCAGCTCGCCGCGACGGCCATCGTCAAGGTGCGCCGCCATTGCTTCCCGGACCACACTCGCGGCCTGACGCGCATCGCTCACCACGTCGCCCGGCAAATCCTCATCGGAGAAATCGATCGCCGCTTCGGCCCACGCCAGCGCCTTCGCCAGCTCGCTGCGCCAGCCGTCGTAAAGCCTCGCCAGCACACCGTCATATTGCCGCAGGGCTTGGCGGCGCTGAGCGGGCGTTTCGGCGTCGACGAGATCGGCGATCGCTTCGGCTTGGGTGAGATCGAGTTTGCCATTCTCGACCGCGCGTCGCGTGAACTCACCGGGATCGGCGCTGCGAAGGCCGGGGATCGCCGCCAAGGCTTCGGTCAGCGCTGCCAAAATCGCACGCCCGCCATGCACCTGGAACTCGGCGACGTCTTCGCCGGTCAAGCTATCGGGCCCCGGAAACCACAACACCAAGCCCCGATCGAAAACCTCGCCACACCCGCTTCTGAGCGCCCGCAAAGCCGCGCGCCGCGGCGAGGGCGGAGCCTTGCGCGTGATCGTCTGTAGCGCGAACCGCGCCGCTGGCCCCGAGATCCGCACCATCGCCAAGCCCGCCCGCCCGGCCCCGGTCGCCGGTGCGAAAATCGTGT
>JAATGK010000211.1 GCA_015654715.1 Alphaproteobacteria bacterium | reverse complement strand
CGAACCTGCTGGTGCTCGACGAGCCGACCAACGATCTCGATCTCGAAACGCTCGACCTGCTCGAAGAGATGATCGACGAATATCCCGGCACCGTCATCGTGGTCAGCCATGACCGCGATTTCCTCGACCGCACCGTGACCGCGCTGCTGTACGCCGAAGGTGATGGCCGCTTCACCGAATACGCCGGCGGCTACGGCGATATGGTGGCCCAGCGCGGCAGCGGTGTGGAGGTTGGTAACAAAAATGATACCGCTAGGAAGGCGACGTCGAAGGAACGCGTGCGGTCCGATGCGCCGCGCCGCAAGCTGTCGTTCAATGACAAGCACGCGCTGGAAAAACTCCCGGGCCAAATCGAAAAGCTGACCGCCGAAATCGCGGCGCTCCACCAAGACCTCGCCAATCCCGCGCTCTACACCAAGGATCCGGGCCGCGCGACCGCGCTGTCCAACCGCCTCACCCAAGCCGAATCCGAACGCTCCGCCGCCGAGGACCGCTGGCTGGAACTCGAAGCGCTGAAGGAAGAGATCGAAGGGCGCTAAGCCGCCAACTCCCGCCAGGCCTGCCGCACGATCTGCGTGGCAGTCGAGAGAAACAGGCTCGCCATGATGGCGGCGACGGCGAGGTCGGCCCATTTGGTGCCGGTGATGGCGACCACACCGGCCGCGACTAGCACCGCGATATTGCCGAACGCGTCATTGCGCGAACACAGCCAGACCGAACGCACATTGGCGTCGCCGTCGCGAAACCGCAGCAACAGCAGCGCCGCCGTGACGTTCACCGCCAGTGCCGCGACGCCGACCACGCCCATCGTTGCCGCCTCCGGAACGCCCGTGACAAAGGCCCGCCACAGCGCACTTGCCAGCACAAACACGGCAAAACCGCCCAGGACGGCGCCCTTGAGCAGTGCGGCTTGCGCCCGCCGCTGTACCGCCCGGCCGACAACGGCAAGGCTGATGGCATAGGTGGCGGTGTCGCCCGCGAAATCGAGCGCATCCGATTGCAGCGCCAGTGAGCCTGCCAGCCGCCCGGCGACGATTTCCACCGCGAACATGAGCGCGTTGAGCGCCAAGACGATCCAGACCGCGCGCCGGAACGCCGGCGAACCGGTTTCGACGCCTCGGCTAGCCGCTTCGCAGCCGCAAGTAGGGGCATCGGCAATGGGTTCGGAACACCCGGGGTCATCGCAACAACTATTCGACATGCCCCCCTTGTCCATCCTACAGTCACTATAGGAGCAAGCCCCATGCCGAAGAAAAATTCCGCGCCTCTCGCGATTGGTGAGCTGTCGCACCAGACCGGTGTCAAGATCACTACCATCCGCTTTTACGAAACGATCAGATTATTGCCGGAGCCGCCGCGGACGACGGCCGGCCGCCGCACCTATGGTGCGGTGCATCTGAGGCGCCTGAACTTCATCCGCCATGCCCGCGATCTCGGTTTCGCGGTGGACACGATCCGCGAGTTGCTGGCGCTGTCCGATGCGCCCGACCAGTCGTGCGCCTGGGTGGACGCGATCGCCCGCCAGCACCTGGAGGAGGTGGAGGACAAGATCACGCGGCTGTCGCTCCTGCGCAGTGAACTCGGCCGCATGGTCAAGGCCTGCAGCCATGGCCGGGTCGGCGACTGCCGTATTCTTGATACTCTGGCCGACCATACCCGCTGCGCCAGCGACCACGGCGCCGTCAGGGACTGACTATTTCGTCCACTTCGCCAGCCAGCCCAACACTTCGTCGTGCCATTGGACGGAGTTCTGCGGCTTCAGCACCCAGTGGTTCTCATCCGGGAAGGTGAGGAATTTTGACGGGATGCCGCGGCGTTGCAGCAGGGTGAAGGCACCGATGCCTTGGTCGATGCTGATGCGATAATCGCGTCCGCTATGGACGATCAGCATCGGCTTCGACCAGTCTTTGACATGCGTGAAGGGATTGAACGCTTCGTAATTCTCCGGCGCGTCGTAAACCGTGCCGCCTTGTTCCCATTCGTCGAACCAGAGTTCGTCGGTAGAGAATCCCATTGATCGCGTATCGACTTCGCCGTCGTGGCTGACAAAACACTTGAACGGCGCGTTCCAGGTTCCGGCGATCCAGTCGACCATGTAGCCGCCGTAGGACGCGCCGAGCGCGCACGCCTTATCGCCGTCGAGGAATCTGTATTTGGCGAGCGCGGCGGCCCAGCCCTTTTGCAAATCTTCGAGCGGGCGGTCGCCCCAATGGCGGCTAATCGCATCTGTGAACTTCTGGCCGTAACCCGTTGATCCGTGGAAGTCGATCATCACTGCCGCATAGCCCGCACTGGCATAGACTTGCGGATTCCAGCGGAAATGGAAGTCGTTCGCCATCGAGCTCTGCGGCCCGCCGTGGATCAGAAACGCCACCGGATATTTCTTGTTCGGGTCGAAATTCGTCGGCTTGACGACATAGCCATAGACGGTTTCGCCGTTCCAGCCAGGAAATGAGAACTGCTCGGCTTTGCCCATCGCGACACCCTTCAGCGCCGCGGCGTTGACGTTGGTGAGCCTCTCCTCCTTGCCGCCATAGGGGGCCGCATAGAGCTGAGCCGACGTCAGAAGGTTGTCCTCGACGACGACGATCCCGTTCGGGCTCACGTCGAAGGCGTCGACATGGCCGCGCCCGGTGAGGGCCGT
>JAATGK010000138.1 GCA_015654715.1 Alphaproteobacteria bacterium | reverse complement strand
GAGATCGGCATGCTGCTCTGCTATGAGATCACGCGCGAGCTGCCGGTCGCATTGATCGACATCGAAACGCCCTTGGCGCCGATGAAGGCGCCTTCGATCGAGGGCAAGAAGCTGGTGTTCGCGCCGATCCTGCGCGCCGGCATGGCGTTCCTGGAAGGGATGCTGAACCTGGTGCCGTCGGCGCGTGTCGCGTTCATCGGCCTTTATCGCGATCCCAAGACCTTGAAGAGTGTCGAATACTACTTCAAGGCGCCGGAAGACATCGCCGAACGTCTGGTGATCGTGATGGACCCGATGCTGGCGACCGGCAATTCGTCGATCGCGGCGGTGGACATGCTGAAGGATCGCGGTGTCAGCAATTTGCGGTTGATGTGCCTGCTCGCCGCGCCCGAGGGTCTGGAGAAATTCCACAAGGCCCATCCCGACGTCCACATCTGGACCGCCGCCATCGACGACCACCTCAACGACCACGGCTACATCGTGCCGGGCTTGGGCGATGCCGGCGACCGCATGTTCGGGACGAAATAGCCCCTTCGCGACGGCTTTTCGCCCGCATCCCGCGTGGCCGTTGAAATAGAAGTAGATGATATACGTGTATCGACGCCCTACGCGCATTTCATGCAGCGCGGGTTAACGCATCGCGGCCACACCCCGATTGCGGAAGATACATATCAAGAATTTTCTCGCGAGCGGGCGGCCGCTGCGTTGCGCAATTCCACGTAAATCGTTGTGAATAATCGATTGACGAACACAGGACTGCCACTATCCCACGAGAATACCTCGAAAAATCGGATTTCAATATACTAATTCTAAAGTAGGCCTGTCTCAAAACCAGCGGGTAATGACCACACCCCGGAGCAAGCCGTGAATTTCAAAGACCTATCCGTAAGCAAAAAAGTGATTGGGGCCTTCGCCATTGTCCTGATGACGACCATCGGCCTCGGCGTGTTTGCGATCAGCAGCATGTCGCGGATTGACACAGAGGCGGACGATCTGCGTTCGAACTGGATGCCGTCGATTCAAGCCCTGGGCCAATTCCAGTACGCCGTGACACGCTACCGGATTTATCAGGCGACCATGCTGCTGGCTCCGACGCCGGAGGCGGTCGAATCCGAAATCGTGAATCAGGAGAAGTTTGCGGTCAGCGCCAACAAGTATTGGGCGAACTACTCGCACGTCATCACGCCGGGCAAGGAACGCCAATTGGCCGACGCCATCAACGCCGGATGGACCAGTTACCAGACGCTGCAAGCCAAAGAACACGACCTGCTGAAGACCAAAGGCCAAGGCGCTGCGGCCGCCTATTACATGGGCGAAATGCGCACCGCCTTCAACAGCATGAAGGATTTCATCGACCAGGATGTCGAGCTCAATCGTGTCCAGGGTGACGCCGCCGGCGACCGTGGCCACAGCACTTATCTCTCGGCGCGGCTGTGGATTCTAGCATCGCTTGGTTTGGCGATGCTGCTCTGCATCGGCGCCGGCATTGCCCTGATCCGCGGTGTCTCCAAGCCGCTCGGCCACATGACGGACGCGATGGCCGAACTGGCCGCCGGCAAGCTCGACGCGCACGTCCCGCACGCCGACCAGAAGGACGAAATCGGCGCTCTGGCCGGGACGATGACCACTTTCAAGAACCAACTCGTGGCGGCGGAACAATCGAAAGCCGCGCAGACCAAGCTGATTGTCGAAAGCGTCGGCGCCGGTCTGGCCGAAATCGCCAAAGGCAATCTCACCCATCGCGTCGTGGCCGACCTCACCGGGCCGTTCGCAATGCTCAAGCAGGATTACAACGACGCCGTCGAGCGTCTGCAGGACACCTTGAGCGGCGTGCTCGACTCGACGCATCAGATCTCTACCGGTGCCAACGAAATCTCGAATGCCGCCGACGACTTGTCGCGCCGCACCGAGCAACAGGCCGCCAGCCTCGAAGAAACCGCCGCGGCGCTGGAAGAAATCACCGCCACCGTCAAGAAGACCACGGCCAACACCAAGGAAGCGACCGTCAGAGTCTCGACCGCCAAGAAAACGGCGGAAGAGGGCGGCCGCGTCGTCGAAACGGCCGTCAAGGCGATGGACGCCATTGCCCAGTCCTCCAAGCAGATCACCGACATCATCGGGGTGATCGATGAGATCGCCTTCCAGACCAACCTTCTCGCCCTTAATGCCGGTGTCGAAGCGGCGCGGGCGGGCGAGGCCGGCCGGGGCTTTGCTGTCGTCGCATCGGAAGTGCGGGCGCTGGCACAGCGTTCCTCAGATGCCGCCAAGCAGATCAAGTCGCTGATCAACACCTCGAGCGAGCATGTCGGCGACGGCGTGAAATATGTCGGCGAAACCGGTCGTGCCTTGAAGCACATCGTCGAGCAGGTGGTGCAGATCAACACGCTGGTCACCGAAATGGCAGGAGCCGCCGAGCAACAGGCGACCGGCATCGAAGAGGTCAATTCGGCGGTCGGCCAAATGGACCAGGTCACGCAGCAGAATGCGGCGATGGTGGAAGAGTCGACGGCCGCCTCGCGCAATCTGGCCAGCGAAACTCAGACGCTCTCGGGTCTCATCGGCTTCTTCAAGGTCGACGACTCGGCGCGGGCCGAGCCGGTGGCGGAACGCCGTGTCGCGCGTCCGCAGTCAAAGCCGGTCGCGCGGCCGGTCGTGGCGACGCGTAGCGTCAAGCGCGCGGCGGTTGGTGGCGGCCGGGCGGCGGCGACAAAGCCGGGCGGTTCGGACGATTGGACGGAGTTCTAGGACCATGACCATACAAACCTATGAGCGCGTGTCGGACCAAGGCGTCAGGCAGTACATCAAGTTCCTCGCTACCGGACAGGAGTACGCCACCGATATCATGGGTGTGCG
>JAATGK010000264.1 GCA_015654715.1 Alphaproteobacteria bacterium | reverse complement strand
CCGAACAGGCCGTAACGCAGCACCAAGAAGACGGCGACCAGCGCCAGACCGGCGATGGTGGCGATCTTGCCCTTCTCGATCGAATCCTTGCCGAGCTCGGGGCCGACGGTACGCTGATCGATCGGCTTCAAGGGCGCGGGCAAGGCGCCGGCGCGGAGCAACACCGCGAGGTCGTTGGCGGTCTGGACGGTGTAATTGCCTTCGATCTGGCCCGACCCGCCGATGATCGGCTCGCGGATGTTCGGGGCGGTCAGCACCTTCTAGTCGAGCACGATGGCGAACGGCTTGCCGACGTTTTCCTTGGTGATTTCGGAGAATTCCTTGGCGCCGACGCTGTCGAAGCCGAAGGTCACCACGACTTGGCCGGTCTGCTGGTTGGTCGACCAGCCGGCGGTCTTGAGGCGGTCGCCTGCGATCAGCACCCGCTTCTCGACCAGGATGGGAAGCTGCTTCTGGCCGCCCTTTTCCGTCGTGTATTCCAAGAGTTCGGAATTGGGCGGAATGCGATGCTGCTGGATCGCCGCCATGACGTCGTTGGTGGTGTCGACCATCTGGAACGTCATTTTGGCGGTGGTCTGCAACAGGGTCAGAAGATGCGACGGATCGGTAAGGCCCGGCACCTGCACGACGATGCGGTCATCGCCCTGCTGCTCGATCGACGGTTCCTTGGTGCCGAGTTCGTCGACCCGCTTGCGCACCACTTCGATCGAACGCCCGACGACGTCTTTGCGGAGCTGCTTTTTGTAAGCGTCGCTCATCTTGAGCAAGACGGTGTTGTCGCCCGGCTGGGTGACGTCGTATTGCTTGGTGCCGATCATGGCGGCGCCGGAAACCGCCGGATTAAGCTCCTTGATGACGGCGAGCGCGTCTTGGTATTCGCCCGGGTTGAGAATGCGGACGCCGACGGAGTCTTCCGGCCGCTTGAATTCATAGGCGATGTGCTGCTTGCGCAAGGCGCGGCGGATGTCGCCGACCGTCGAGTCGAGCTGGTCCTTCATCACCTGGTCGAGCTGCACTTCGAGCAGCACGTAGGAACCGCCCTGCAAGTCGAGGCCAAGGGAGACCGTGTTCTTCGGCGCCCAGCTCGGCAACTGATTGCGGACGTTTTCCGGCAGCGCGTTGGGCAGTGCGATGGCGATCCCGAAAATCAGGATGAGGCCAACGACGATACGGACCCAGGCGGAAACCTGCAGCATGGTGTGACCCTAAACTTATTTGTCGGTCTTGGTGTCGACCGGCAGGTTTTTGGCGCGGACTTCGCCCACAGACCCGCGCAGGACCTTGACGACGACGCCGTCGGCGATCTCCACCGAAATCTCGGGGTCCTCTTTGGCGGGGACCTTGGCGACTTTGCCGACAATACCGGAATTCAGCACAATTGTGTCGCCCCGGCGGATGCCTTCCACCGCCGCCCGCAGCTTCTTTTGCTGCTGTGCTTGCGGTCGCCAGACCAGGAAGTAAAAGATCGCGGCAACGGCGATCAGCATCGGGAAGGGCGAAGTAAGAATATCTTGCATCGAAGGGTATCCGTGGGAAAGCGCGGCGCGGACTATAACGGTGTGTCCTACCTTTGCAACTCTGTAAAATCAAAGGATTAGCGACCAAATTGCCGGTAAAACCGGACAAATCGCCCGCCTCCGGGTGGTCCGGACACAACTGACCAAGAAAGTGGTGATGACGACGATGAAACCCAATAAACCGAGTCGGCGACGGAACGCCGCGGCCGCACCCAAGACCTCAATCGATGCCTTCGTTTGGGAGCCCACTCCGGGCAAGTTGCATCCCGTTCGCAAAGTCTCCCGCCTGCCGCTTGAACTTCTGAAAGGCGTGGACGCCGCTCGCGACACCTTGATGGAGAATACCCGCCGCTTTGCCGCCGGCCTGACCGCCAACAATGCGCTGCTCTGGGGCGCCCGCGGCATGGGCAAGTCCTCGCTGGTCAAGGCGATCCATGCCGAGGTCAATGCGGCCCGCAAAGGCGCCGGGCGCTTGGTGCTGATCGAAATCCACCGCGAGGATATCGCCACCCTGCCGTTCCTGCTGCGCAAGCTGCGCGACGACAAGCGCCGGTTCCTCTTGTTCTGCGACGATCTTTCCTTCGACAAAGACGACACCAGCTACAAATCGCTGAAAGCGGCGCTCGAAGGCGGCATCGAAGGCCGTCCCGCCAATGTGCTGTTCTACGCCACCTCGAACCGGCGCCATTTGATGCCGCGCGAGATGATGGAGAACGAGCGCTCCACCGCCATCAACCCGCATGAGGCAATCGAGGAGAAGATTTCGCTCTCCGACCGCTTCGGGCTGTGGCTCGGCTTCCACAACGGCTCGCAGGACGAATACCTCGCCATGATCGACGGCTACGCCGCTTATTTCGGCCTTGAGATCGACGCCGACGAACTGCACAGGAAAGCGCTGGCCTGGTCGGCGGGACGCGGTGCCCGTTCGGGGCGGGTAGCCTGGCAGTTCATCCAGGATTTGGCCGGGGAATTGGGGAAAAAGATCGCCTGATCGCCCGAAAGCCGCCCAATTTCTCCGGGATAACCTCGAGGACGTTGACAGCGCTGTCTATGTCGAGGGACTTGGTACGCCCATGCCGCAGAAATTACCCGCCGCCCGTTGGTCGACCTTTGCCATGTTCCTGGCCAACGGCTTCGGCTACGGCGTTTGGGCGACCTCTCTGGCGCCATTGAAGGCGCTGCTGTCGCTGTCGGCGGCGCAGCTTTCCTGGGCCCTTCTGGCGATGTCGCTCGGCGGGGTCATCGCCATGCAGCCCGCCAGCTATATCGTTCAGAAACTTGGCGGCACCGGCCGCACCACACGTTACACGGGTTTCGTGTGGAGTCTGACGCTGGCGCTGCCGCTGCTGGCACCGAACCTGTGGCTGTTGATTGCGGCCTGCGCCGTGTTCGGCGCCACCACCTGCCTGATGGACGTTGCCATGAACGCCCACGCTTCCAAAGTCGAAAGCGAATGGGGTTCGGCGATCATGTCGTCCTTTCATGCCGGTTTCAGCCTTGGCGGCTTGCTGGGCACCGGTTTCGGTGCGTTGCTGCTGGTCCGGCATGTGCCGACCCAATTCCTGCTTTTGCCGGCGGCGGCGTTGGTGCTGATTCTGGTGGCTGTGGCGACGCCGCATCTCGGTCCGGGCGACACCGCCAAGCATGAGCAAGGTCCGATCTTCCGCTTCCCCGAGAAACGCATCGCGCTGCTCGCGGTGGTGCTGACGCTGAGCTTCATGAGCGAAGGGGCGATGGCCGATTGGAGCGGCATCTATCTCACCAGTTTGGGCGCGACGCCGGCGCGCGCCGCCGCCGGTTATGCCGCGTTCTCGGCAACGATGGTGCTCGGCCGGTTTTCCGGCGACGTCGTTGTGCGGCGTCTCGGCCGGCGGCTGGTGATCGGGGCCGGATGCGCGCTGGCGTCCGCGGGGCTGATCGTGGCGACGGCACTGCCGTGGTTCACCGCCATCGTGATCGGCTTTGCCTTTGTCGGCGCCGGGCTGTCGAATGTGGTGCCGTGTGTGTTTTCCACGGCCGCGGCGCGCGCGTCGCCGCCGGCGGCAGGCATTGCGGAAGTTTCCACTGCGGGCTTCGGCGGCTTCCTTACCGGCCCGCCGATGATCGGCGCGGTGGCCGCCAAGCACGGCATGCGCGCCGGCATCGGCGTCATCGCCGCCGCCGCAACCCTGGCAGCGCTGTTCGCGTTCAGGCTGAAATCAAAAAAATAGTTTACCGGT
>JAATGK010000516.1 GCA_015654715.1 Alphaproteobacteria bacterium | reverse complement strand
GTGGCCTTGCGCTCGCGCGCCACGATGGCCAGCGCCTTGTCGTAGAGGTCGTCGCCCGATTCGCCGTTGCCTTGGCCAAACACCGAATAGGGATCGTCGCCGCCGTCTTCCGGTTCTTCGGTGACCGCTTCGAGATATTCCGGCGTACCTTGCGTTTTGAGGAACTTCACCACCTCTTCGACTTCCTCGTCGGAGACGAACGGGCCGTGGACGCGGCGGATGCGGCCGCCCGCCATCATGTAGAGCATGTCGCCTTGGCCGAGGAGTTGTTCGGCGCCTTGTTCGCCCAGGATGGTGCGGCTGTCGATCTTGCTGGTCACCTGGAACGAAATGCGGGTCGGAAAGTTCGCCTTGA
The DNA here is from genome assembly GCA_015654715.1 of Alphaproteobacteria bacterium. Classification (GTDB taxonomy): domain Bacteria; phylum Pseudomonadota; class Alphaproteobacteria; order Micropepsales; family Micropepsaceae; genus Rhizomicrobium. Next base: position 16,513 of record JAATGK010000516.1, on the reverse strand, counting down.
TGGTGCCGGTGATGACGTCGACCGACGGGCGCTGGGTGGCGGCGATCAGATGAATGCCGGCGGCGCGCGCCATCTGCGCCAGGCGCTGCACGGCGCCTTCGATTTCCTTGCCCGAGACCATCATCAAATCGGCCATTTCGTCGACCACGACGACGATATACGGCATCGGCTCAAGGTCGAGCACTTCGTCTTCATAGACCGGCTTGCCGGTTTCCTTGTCGAAGCCGGTCTGCACCGTGCGCTTCAAGATTTCGTTCTTGGACTTGGCTTTCTTGACGCGTTCGTTGAAGGCTTCCACGCCGCGCACGCCGAGCTTCGACATTTTGCGATAGCGTTCTTCCATCTCGCGCACCGCCCATTTGAGCGCGACGACGGCTTTGCGCGGATCGGTGACGACTGCGGTTAGAAGATGCGGAATGCCGTCGTACGCCGACAGTTCCAGCATCTTGGGGTCGATCATGATCAGTTTGCACTGGTCCGGCGGCAGCCGGTAGAGCAGCGACAGGATCATGGTGTTGATCGCCACCGACTTGCCCGAACCGGTGGTACCGGCGATCAGCAAGTGAGGCATCTTGGCGAGATCGGCCATCACCGGCTCGCCGCCGATGGTTTTGCCCAGCGCCAGGATCAGCGGGGCGCGCGCCTTTTCGAATTCGGCCGAACCAAGAAGCTCGCGCAGATAGACCATCTCGCGGGTCTGGTTGGGCAGTTCGATGCCCATCACATTGCGCCCCGGGATCACCGCGATGCGCGCCGCGACCGCCGACATCGAACGCGCCACGTCGTCGGCCAGCGCAATCACGCGGGAGGATTTCACGCCCGCGGCAGGTTCGAATTCGTACAGCGTCACCACCGGACCCGGCCGCACCGCCATGATGCGGCCTTTGACGCCAAAATCGGAAAGCACCGATTCCAGCATGCGGGCGTTTTCTTCGAGCGATTCGTCGGAGAAGGAGGCTTCGTCGCGCCGCGGCGGCGGCTCGGACAAAAGGGTCAAGGACGGCAGCTCGTATTCGCCGGAGGTGAACAACGCCGCCTGTTTGGCGCGCTTGGCGGTCGCGGCGTTTTTTTTCTGCTCGTCGCGTTTGACCCGGCTGATATTGGTGTTGGCCGCGGCCGGTTCGAGCGCAAGCTCGTCTTCGTCGAGGTCTTCCTCTTCTTCCTCCTCGTCAACGTCGTTGGCCACGACGCGTGGCGTCTTCGGTTCGGCCCGGCGCTTGGGTGCCTTGCCTTCAGGCATCTTGAGCAGCGCGCCGATCCAGTAAATGAAAGCCAGCACATGGAAGCCGCCGCGGGCGATAGCGCGCAGCCGGATGTCGGCGGCCAGGATGGCGAGCGCGACGCCGACGATCAGCAAAACCACCGGCAACGCCAGGCCAATCCAGGGCTGAGCCCACACCGCCCCTAACCGCTCGGCCATCTGGACGGCAGCGATTCCGATCACGCCGCCGGCGCCGAAGCTGCCCGGTTTGGGCATGATACCGAGACCGGCTGCGGTCAGCATGGTGGCTGCCGGCCAGGCGCACAGGCGCAGCATGGCGTAGCGCAGCGGCCAGCCCATCATGGCACGGGTGCCCCAGACGATCGGCGGTACCAGGAAGGCGAGCGAGGCGAATCCGAAATACTGCAGCAAGAGATTGGCGGCGGTGGCACCGAAAGGCCCAAGCAAATTGGTGGCCTCCTGTCCGGTCGCGGTATCGGAACTGGGGTCGTCGGGGTTGTAGCTGATCAAGGCAACCAGCACCGCAGCGGCGGCGACCAGCACCGTCAGTCCGGCACCGCGGAACAGCGCAAGTTTGATCAGCGCCGCCGTTTTGCGGCGGGCTTCGGCAAACGTCTCGGAGAGCCACGCCCCCTTGCGGCGTGGCTGGTAGACTCCCGAGGTTCTGGCGCCGCTCATGGTCGTTCTTCGCTCAAGACTGACCCTATCTTAACGAGTGCCGCAGAAATGGTTGACAAATCGTTGACGAGCGCCACGCGGATAAACGAAAACCCAGGGTTTGTGCGGGGTTTTCCGGCAATAATTTCGCGGCCCATATAAGCGCCAGGCAGCACCCGGACCCCCGCCTTGACCCACAGCTTGAGCGCGGCGGCCTCGCCGTCGCCGACGTCGAGCCAAAGGAAAAACCCGCCCCTGGGCAGGTCGAACCCGGGCAGTTCGCCGAGAACGCGTTCGGCCAGCTCGAACCGTTCGGCGTAAGCGGCGCGATTCTTCCGGACGTGCGTCTCGTCGTTCCAGGCGGCGACGGAAGCGGCTTGGATCGGCAGCGGCACTTGGGGGCCGGCGTAATTGCGAAAAGCGCGGAAGCGGGCCATCAGGATGGGGTCGCCCGCGACAATGCCCGAGCGCAGCCCCGGCAGGCCGGAGCGCTTCGACAAGGAGTGGAACGTCAGCAGTTTGTCGAACGGCGGCCGGCGTACCTGAAGCGCCCCCAGCGGCGGGCGGTCGAGATAGATATCGGCGTAGCATTCGTCAGCGAACACCGTAAAGTCATAGGCGTCCGCTAATGCGAACAGTGTTTGCCAATAGGCTTCACCAGCGGTGGCGCCTTCCGGATTGGAGGGCGAGCAGAAATATGCCGCCACCGTGCGCGTCAGGACCGACAGCGGCAGCGACGCGAAGTCGGGCAAAAATCCGTTTTCCGCTCGTGCTGGCACATACACCGGCTCGGCCCCCGCGGCGCAAATCGCGGCCGCGTAGCACTGGTAGAACGGGTTCGGTAACAGAATCACCGGTCGGCCGCCGCCTTTCTCCTCAGGGGTCACAATCTTCGGCGCCAGGAACAGGCCTTCGCGGGTGCCGTTCAGCGGCAGCACCTGAGTCTCGGGATTGAGGTCCGCCCCGAAGCGGCGCTTCAGCCAGCCCGCCGCTGCCTGCCGCCATTCCGGGGTGCCGTCGATCGGCGGGTATTGGCCGAATTCATGGGCATGAGCGGCGATCGCTTCGCGCACAAAGTCGGGCACCTCGCCGCGCGGATCGCCGACCGCCAGACTGATCGGGGTATCGCCGGGCGGCACGCCTTCGAACAGCAGCGCTAGTTTGGCAAACGATCCTTGTGGCAATTCGGAAAGGCGTCCAGGGAAGATCACGGGCAATCTCGATGATGAAGCGCGCGAATCCTAACCATAGTCGGGTGCAAATGCACCGGGGCAGGCGTCTCACGTAAAAGTAACGGGCCAGATGAGATGTGCTCGCTATCATCGGTTACCAACATGGCGTTGCTGGAGATGTCCGTGAAGCGTTTGGTAATTGCCGCCTTTTTGGGTTTGGGAATGGGCGCCTTGGCCGCTGATCCGCCGGTGACAGCTCCACCCGTTTCAGGCCCTCCGGTTTCAGATTGGGCGCCGGATGAGACCATCGTGGTGTCGGCGCGGGCCGCCGGTCCCGCCTTCTGGCACATCAAGAAGGGCAATTCCGAAATCTTTATCCTCGGCACGGTTGGCGGCATGCCGAAGGACGTTACTTGGAACAGTGCCCATGCCGTCGATGTGATCAAGGGCGCCCGGGCGGTGTTGACACCGGCGCAGGCTTCCACCGGCATTTTGTCGGCGGCGTGGTTTCTGTTGTGGAACCGGAGCCTGTTGTCGTTGCCGGACGGCAAGAAATTGCAAGATATCCTGGCGCCCGACCTATGGGCACGGTTCGCCAAGGTTGTGAAGGACCTGCACGGACCCACGGAGAATAGCTTCACCGATGATCCACCGGCCATCGCCGCGGTCAAGCTCGAAAACGGATTCATCACCACGGCCAAGCTCACCACCGACGAGCCGGTTGCCGCAATAGCGAAGATCGCGCGCCAGAACCATGTGCCGGTCGCGCGGGTCGCCGAATATGACTCGCTGGGATTGATCAAGGAAATACTGCGGTTGTCGCCCGCGGCACAGCAGATTTGTCTCAAAGAGGCAGTGACCGATGTCGAGCAACGCATGGTGCACGCCCGTCCGGCGGCAGAGGCGTGGGCGAACGGCGACATCAAGGCGGTGAAGGCGCATTACACCCCGCGCATGTTCTGGCAATGCGCCAACGCGACCGCAAGTTTTGGCAAGCTCTATGACCGCGTGGTGGCCGATTACCTGAAGGCGATCAACGAGGCTCTGTCCAAGCCCGGCAAGACGGTGCTGGTCACCGACATCGGCTCCTTGTTGCGCAACACCGGCGTGGTCGAAAAGCTGCACGCCGAAGGCCTGACCATCGAAGGCCCGGCGGAATAGCTGTTCCATAAAAAAGGGCGCTCCGTAGGGAGCGCCCAGTTTCTCTGGAGGAGACAGTACCCGAGGGATCAGCCTTGGACCGTTTCGCCGTGGAGGTTGATGTCGAGACCCTCGACTTCCACCTCCGCCGAAACACGCAGTCCGATCACCAGGTCGATCAGCTTGAGGATGATGAAGGTGACGATGCCCGAGTAGAAGAACACCGCGCCGACATCTTCGAGCTGCAGAATGAGCTGGTGGGCGTTGCCGTCATAGAGCCAGCCCTTGCCGAGCGAGTTGATTGCGCTGGAGGCGAACACACCGGTCAGGATGGCACCGAGCGCACCGCCGACGCCGTGGACGCCCCACGCATCGAGCGCGTCGTCGTAACCGATCCACTTCTTCACCCACACCGACGAGGTGTAGCAGACCACGCCAACGGCGAGGCCGATGAAGAACGCACCGGTCGGATCGACGAAGCCCGAAGCCGGGGTGATGGCGACAAGGCCGGCCACCGCGCCCGAGATCAGGCCGAGGACGGACGGCTTCTTGGCGATCAGCCATTCAATGAACGACCAGGTCAGGGCCGCCGTGGCGGTCGCGATCTGGGTGGCAGCAGCCGCCATACCGGCGTTGACGTTGGAGGTCACCGCGGAACCGGCGTTGAAACCGAACCAGCCGACCCACAACAGGCTGGCGCCGATGACCGACAGCACCAAATTATGCGGCGCCATGTTTTCGGTGCCGAGGCCCTTGCGCTTGCCGAGTACGAGGCAAGTGACCAAAGCCGCCGTACCGGCGTTCAGATGCACGACCGAACCACCGGCGTAGTCGAGGGCGCCTGCCGTGCCGAGCCAGCCGCCACCCCAAACCCAATGAGCGACCGGGCAATAGACGAAGATCAGCCACAGACCCATGAACCACAGGAAGGCCGAATATTTCATGCGGTCCGCCAGGGCGCCGGCGATCAGCGCCGGGGTGATGATGGCGAACGTCATCTGGAAGAACATGTAGACCGATTCAGGGATCGTCCCGGCCAACGCGGTTTGCGCATTGAGTCCCAGCGGCTTCAGGAACAGATAGCTGAAACCGCCGATCAACGGATTGATGTTGGGATCGGGATTGTTCGTGAACGCGATCGAATAGCCGACGACGTACCACAGAACCGTGATGAGGCAGGTGGCACCGAAGCTTTGCGCCAGCGTGGCCAGCACGTTCTTGCGGCGCACCATGCCGCCATAGAACAGAGCCAGGCCCGGAATGGTCATCAACAGAACCAGCACGCTGGAGGTCAGCATCCAGGCGGTGTCGCCGGTGTCGATTTTCGGTCCCGCAGCGAACGCGGCGCCCGTCATGGCAACGAGGGCTGCCATTCCCGCAAGCGCACCATGCGCCAGCTTCTTCATGTTCGATCCTTTCATACCAAAGTCCCCTATTTATCGATCCCGTGAGCGTTTTCAGGAAAAGTGAAAATCGGCTTTCCGTTCGAAAACGCGACAACCAAGGATGAGACAGCCGCCTTAAAGGGCGTCGCCGTCGGTTTCGCCGGTGCGAATGCGCACCACTTGTTCGAGCGGCGTGACGAAGATTTTTCCGTCGCCGATCTGTCCGGTCTTGGCTTTGCTGGTGATGGCGTCGAGCACCGCGGCAGCCATTTCGGCTTTCACGGCGACTTCGATCTTCAGCTTGGGCAGGAAGCTCACGGCGTATTCCGCGCCGCGATAAATCTCCGTGTGCCCCTTCTGACGCCCATACCCCTTCACTTCGGTGACGGTCATCCCCTGAACGCCAAGGGCCGAGAGCGACTCGCGCACCTCGTCCAGTTTGAAGGGCTTGATGATCGCCATGATAAGTTTCATCGCTGCTTCCCGCTTGTTTGGCCTCGTCCTACCTCTTCATCAAGAAATGTGCCGACTCCTTGCGCAGCGCTATCATATTGATTTCATATAAATTTCTCCGGCGCGACAGGAAGTTGCCGGGGTCCACCGTCCCGCACTTGCCTATAACTTAGCCGGCGAAACTTTCGTGCCTATAATTTAGGCATTGACGGTTGCTCACAGGCGTGAGAAGCGGGGATATGAACCCGGATGTGATCATCGGCGGTGGCGGTTTCGTCGGCCTGAGCTTGGCCCTGGCTTTGGCGCGTAAGGGTCTCACGGTCACGGTGGCCGACCCTGTCACCCCTGCCGCCGCCGCGGAGGCCAAATTCGACGGCCGGGTTTCCGCGTTGTCTTACGCCGCTTTACGGATGTTCCGGGCGCTGGAGGTATGGCCGGAGCTGGCCGCCGAGGCCCAGCCGATCGAGCAGATATTGGTCACGGACGCGGCCCTCGGAAAACCGCCGTCACCATTGTCGCTCCATTTTGACGGTCAGGAGATCGGTGGCCCCCTCGGTGCAATTGCTGAAAATCGCGCCATCCGCCGGGCCTTGTATGGCGCGGTCGCCCGTCAGCCGGCGATCCGCTTGATCGCTCCGGCAGGCGTCGCGGCGCTCAAAATTGAAGGGGCCTTTGCTTCGGCCCGGCTCACCGACGGCACGGTTCACAAAGCCCCGCTGGTGGTCGCTGCCGACGGCCGCGACTCGCGCCTGCGGGAGGAGGTCGGGATCCGCGTCGTCGGCTGGTCCTATGCGCAAAGCGGCATTGTCGCTACCGTCAGCCACGCCCGTCCGCACAATGGTACAGCTTACGAACATTTTCTCCCTGCCGGTCCATTTGCGATCCTGCCGCTGACCGGCAACCGCTCCTCGTTGGTGTGGACCGAGACAACCGCAATCGCGGCTGAGATGATGCAACTTGGCAATGCGGCGTTTCTTGCTGCGATCGTGCGCCGCTTCGGCGATCATTTGGGCGCCATCACCTGCGACGGTGCGCGCTGGAGCTATCCGCTGCGTTTCCATCTGGCGCGCGACTATGTGCGGCCGCGCTTTGCGCTCGCCGGCGATGCCGCGCACGGCATTCATCCGATCGCGGGTCAAGGTCTCAACCTCGGTCTGCGCGATGCCGCCGCGCTGGCCGATGTGATCGTCGACGCCGCCGAGCAGGGGCGCGACATCGGCGCGCTCGATGTCTTGAAGGCTTACGAACGCTGGCGCCGTTTCGATTCCTTCACCATGGGCGTCACCATGGATGCCTTCAATCGCCTGTTTTCGAGCGACACCGCCCCGCTGCGGATCGCGCGCGATCTCGGGATGGGGCTGGTCGACAAAATCGGCCCCTTGCGCCGCCGCTTCATGCGCGAAGCCGGTGGCGACACCGGCAAACTGCCGAGCCTGATGCAAGCCTGATCGGCGCCGCACCGCTCGACGCCTCAGCGTGAGTCCTTACGGAATGCGACGCCAAATGCTGCCCGCACCACCGCACGGAGAACCTTTCGAGCGCGTACACAATTTTACAAGTTGCGATTAAATTCTTAGGTCTGCAAGTGGTTTGCGAGGTACATTAGAATTATGTCAAGCGCGAGGCTCGGTTAAATTCTGCCGCTGCGAAGGTCAAGAGAATCATGATCGAAGTCTGCCGCCGTTGCCGCCCACCCAAAGCCCTAACCGATGAGTAGTGCGGCTGCCGCGACTGGATTGACGAGCGCCGAGGCCGAGCGCCGCCTCGCGTCGACCGGAACCAATGCCATTCAGGATGTGGCCGAGAATCCGGTCCGTCGCGCCTTGGGAAAATTGTGGGCGCCGGTGCCATGGATGTTGGAAGCGGCGATTCTGCTGCAATTGGGGCTGGGTGAATATTTTGAAGCGGGCGCCGTTGCGGGTCTCTTGCTGTTCAATGTCGGCTTGGGATTCTTTCAGGAGGGCCGGGCCCAAGCGACGCTCGACGCATTGAAATCCCGCCTGCCCTTGACCGCATCGGCGCGGCGCGACGGCATCTGGAAAGCTCTGCCGGCAGCGGCGTTGGTGCAAGGCGATGTGGTCAAGCTGTCGCTCGGCGCCGTCGTTCCCGCTGATGTTCGGCTGCTCGACGGCTCGGTCCTGATCGATCAATCGATGCTGACCGGCGAATCCGTGCCGGTCGAGGCCGGTGCCGGCTTTGCGACTTATGCCGGCGCGCTGATCCGACGGGGTGAGGCGGTGGCCGAAATCACCGCGACGGGCACCCGCACCAAATTCGGCCGCAGCGCCGAGCTCGTCCGTACCGCCCATGTCGAAAGCACCGAACAGAAGGCGATTTTTCGCGTCGTGCGCAATCTCGCGCTGTTCAATGGCGCCATGACCATCGTGCTCACCGCCTACGGCATCTACCTCGCCATGCCGTTTCCTGCGATCGCGCCGCTGGTGCTGGTCGCCGTGCTGGCGTCGATTCCAGTGGCGCTGCCGTCGATGTTCACTCTGGCGGCAACCGTCGGCGCGCGGGCGGTGGCCAAACGCGGTGTGTTGCCGACGCGGCTTTCGGCGCTAGACGAAGCGGCCGGGATGGATGTTCTGTGTGCCGACAAGACCGGAACGCTGACCCGCAACGAACTTGCCGTTACCGCCTGTCGCGCCCTGCCGGGGTACGACGAGGCGCACGTCTTGGCGCTGGCGGCGCTGGCGAGTTCCGACGGCGGCGCCGATCCCTTGGATGCCGCCATCCGCGCCGCGGCGCACGCGGCGACGGACTGGAAGCTCGTCACCTTCACGCCATTCGATCCGGCGAAAAAGATGTCGGAGGCGGCGGCGACCGGCGCCGATGGGAGCAAGCAGCGGATCGTCAAAGGCGCTTTCGCAGCGGTCGCGGCGATTGCCGAGCCGTCCCCCGCCGCGTCGGCGCTGGTCGACGAGCTTCAGGCCAAAGGTTTCCGGGTTCTCGCCGTTGCCGTAGGACCAGCCGCGCCGCTCAAGTTCGCCGGGGTCATTGCGCTTAGCGATCCGCCGCGCGACGATTCGGCGGCGCTGGTCGCCCAATTGCACGCTCTCGGCGTGCGCACGGTGATGGTGACCGGCGATGCGCCGGTGACGGCGCGCGTCGTTGCCGATGCGGTCGGTATCACCGGAGCGATTTCGGCCACCGTGCCGCTGCCGCACGACATCCGTGCCGAAGACTTTGGCGTCTTTGCCGGGGTGCTGCCCGAAGACAAATACGCGCTGGTGCAGGCGTTGCAGCGTGACGGCCACGTGGTCGGCATGTGCGGCGATGGTGCCAACGACGCCCCGGCGCTGCGCCAAGCCCAAATGGGCATCGCGGTCTCCACCGCCACCGATGTGGCGAAATCGGCGGCCGGCATCGTGCTGACCGAAGCCGGCCTCGGCGGCATCGTCGCCACCGTGCAGGAAGGGCGCGCCACCTTCCAGCGTATTTTGACCTATACGCTGCGCTCCATCATTCACAAGGTGGTGCAGGTGCTGGTGTTGATGTGCGGTCTCGTCATCACCGGCGGTGCCATCCTGACGCCTTTGTTGATGGTGCTGATGATGGTGGCCGGCGATTTCCTCGCCATGTCGTCATCGACCGATAATGTGCGCCCGACGCCGTCGCCGAGTGTCTGGCGGATCGGCAACCTCACCATCGCCGGCATCATCATGGGCGTCTTCGACCTCTGCTTTTGCATTGCCATCCTCGCCACCGGGCATTTTGTTCTCGGCCTCAGCACCACGGCGCTGCAAACGCTGACGGTCGTCACCCTGGTATTCAGCGGCCAGGCGATTTTCTATGTCGCGCGCGAACGCCGCCATTTGTGGAGTTCGCGGCCAGGTCCATGGCTGATTGCCTCGTCGATCGTCGACATCGGGCTGTTCAGCACCCTCGCCATCCTGGGCATCCTGATGACGCCACTGCCGGCGCTGGTCGTGGCCGGTGTCTTCGGAGCCGCGCTCGTCCTGGCGCTCGTGCTCGACACCGTGAAGCTGGCGCTGTTCCGCCGTCTCGCGGTTGCCTAACTAAGCCGCCCGTCGTGTTTGCGTGCCGCCAGCGCCGCCGGCAGGTCGCGATAAAACCCGAGAGCGATGTCGCCGATCTTTGCCGCCCGCACCTTTTCGGCCTCGTCGCGGCTCGCGTACCAGATGCCTTCGAAGGCAAAGCGGGTTACCGGCGTGCCGGTCCGCGGATCGGCCTCTTTCACTTCGGCGATGTCTTCGACCTGTTCTCCGGCCACTTCCAGGGTGTGGCGGAAATGGGCGCGGGCGTCGCGGCGATCCTGCCACTGGTTGATGATGCGGTCGCGGTTATCGGCGTCGAAGCGCTTGAACGCCGCGATGACGCGCGGCCCCAGCCAGTAAAACGCGAGTCCGGCCAGCGCGATCACAAGGACGGTGGTGAGGTTCCAGAACATGCACTGGAAATATAGGCGCCCTGGCGCATTTCAAGAAGCCTGGAGACGGTTCGCTCAAACCCGTCACTTTCGAGGAACAGTCCGTCGGGGTCGGCCGCCGCCGAGCAGATCAGCCGCACCTTGCGGTCGTAAACGACGTCGATCAGGGTCCGGAAGCGGCGGGCGACATCGCGGTTTTTGCCGTCGAACCGCGGAATGGCGTCGATCACGACCGTGGTAAACATTGCCGCGATAGCGAGGTAGTCGGGCGGTCCCAGCGGGCGCTCGCACAACTCAGCGAAGGTGAAGCGGGCGGCGTCCTTTACGGCGCGTCGTACGGCCAGCCGCCGCCCCAGCACAGTCAGGGTCATCGCATGGGCCTTGGACCCGCCCAGTGCCGCCCAGGCGGCGTCCAGCGCCGCGGCCGCGTCAGGCCCGGTCTGATAGGCATCGCCGGTAAAGCCGCGGCGGTGATCGGTGCCGGCAAGATGCACCACATCGAGGTGCGCTTTTAGGACCGCGATGAAGGGCAGGAAAAGCGGACGATTGAGGCCGTGCTGGTAAAGCCGGTCGGGCGGCGTGTTGGAGGTCGCCACGATCACCGTACCGCGTGCGAGCAGATGCTCGAACAGCCGCCCCAGGATCATCGCATCGACGACATCGTCCACCTGGAACTCGTCGAAGCAGATCAGTTTCTGTTCCAGCTTTTTGGCGACTTCCGGCAACGGATCGCGGACGCGCGCCAGCTTGCGCAAGTCATGCAGCAGGGCATGGGCTTCAGCCATGAAGTCGTTGAAGTGAATGCGCCGTTTGGGCGTCACCTCGGCCGCGGCGAAAAACAAATCCATCAGCATCGACTTGCCGCGCCCGACGCCGCCCCACAGATAGATCCCGCGCGGCGGCGGGTTGCTGCGGAACAGGCCCGGGCGCCACGCCGTCAAGTCTTGCGCCAGCCGATCAAGCCGCAGCGCGGCCGCCTCCTGACGACCATCCGGTGTGAGGCGCCCGGCCGCCGCCAGTTCGCGGTAGTTCAAGGCAACGCTCATAACGCAGCGATCGCCTCGGCCAAGGCGAGGATGCGGCGGGCGGCTTCGGCGTGGAGACGCTCCACCATATGACCGTCGAGTTTGATCGCGCCTTTGTCCTGGTTCTCCGGCAGGTCGAACGCCGCGATGATTTTGCGTGCAGCGTCCACGTCTTCCGGCGTTGGCGCAAAAGCGGCGTTGGCGGCATCGATCTGGCTGGGATGGATCACGGTTTTGCCGTCGAAGCCGAAGCTCTTGCCTTGTGCGCACGCCGCCGCAAAGCCTGCCGTATCGGCAATGTCGTTGAAAACGCCGTCGATCACCCCCAGGCCATGGCAACGCGCCGCCAGTACGGTCATGGTCAGCGCCGGGGCGATATTGGCGCGATCGGGCATGTGGCGGCCGCCCATTTCCTTAACGAGGTCGTTCGATCCCACCACCAGACCGGCCAGCCGCCCGCCCGCCGCCGCGATGCCGTTGACATCGAGCACCCCGCGCGCGGTTTCGATCATCGCCCAGAGCGCAACGTCAGCGGCTTCCGGCACATGCCACAGGCGCTGTTCGACGCGGTGGATGTCGCGCGCCGAGCCGGCCTTGGGAATCAGAATGGCATCCGGCTTGGCCGCAGCCACCGATAGCAGATCGCGGTCGCCCCAATCGCTGTCGAGGCTGTTGATGCGCACGACCACTTCGCGCTGGCCGAAGCCGCCCGCAACGGCGGCGCAAACTTGGTCCCGCGCCAAGTCTTTGGCATCGGGCGCCACGGCGTCTTCCAGATCGAGGATCAGCGCGTCGGCGGCTAGCGCTTTCGCCTTTTCCAATGCCCGTGCATTGGAGCCTGGCAGGTAAAGAACACTGCGGTGCGGCCGGATCATGATGTCCCCACTGGGTGCCATCAGGCCTTTACCAGCCCGCGATTGAGCAGGCATTCGGCGATCTGAACGGCGTTCAGCGCCGCGCCTTTGCGCAAGTTATCCGCCACCACCCACAGCGACAGGCCATGCTCGACAGTGGGGTCCTTGCGGATGCGGCTGATATAGGTCGCATCTTCGCCGGCAGCTTCGACCGGGGTGATGTAACCGCCGTCTTCGTGCTTGTCGATCACCAGGCACCCCGGCGCCTCGCGCAGGATCGCCCGCGCCCGCGCCGCCGTAATCGGTTTCTCGAATTCGAGATTGACGGATTCGGAATGACCGATGAACACCGGCACCCGCACGCAAGTCGCGGTCACCTGAATATCGGGATCGAGGATTTTCTGCACCTCGACCATCATCTTCCATTCTTCCCTGGTGTAGCCGGAATCGAGGAATTCATCGATGTGCGGGATGACGTTGAAGGCGATCTGCTTGGTGAAGTGCACGACCTCGATCGGGTCGGCGACAAACACCGAGCGGGTCTGGCGGAAGAGTTCGTCCATGGCGTCCTTGCCGGCGCCCGAGACCGATTGATAGGTCGACACCACGCAGCGCGTGATCTTGGCTTCGTCGTGCAACGGCTTCATCGCCACCACGAGTTGGGCGGTGGAACAGTTCGGATTGGCGATGATGCCCTTCTTGATGCCGTCATCGAGCACGGCGGCGTTGACCTCGGGCACGATCAGCGGCACCTCGCGGTCCATGCGCCAAGCCGAGGAGTTGTCGATCACGATCGCTCCTTGCTTGGCGATTTTGGGCGCCCATTCCTTGGCGATCACCCCGCCCGAGCTCATCAGGACGATGTCGGTGCCTTTGAAATCGTAATGCTCGAGGCCATGCACCTTGAGGACGCCGTCGCCGAACGACACTTCGACTCCGATCGAGCGGCTCGACGCCAGGGCGGTCACCTCGCTGGCGGGGAACTGGCGCTCCTTGAGAACGCTCAGCATCTCACGACCGACATTTCCGGTGGCACCGACAACAGCGACTTTGAGAGGCATGGGAACTTGTCCTTTAACGGTTTTGCGAACGCTTACAAGACGCGAGGGCGCGAAGATATAGGCTCCTAGAGCGCTTTCAGGAAACACGGTGATACCCCATTTCCCGGGCGGGCCGGTCCTGTGCTCCCGCCGGGCGCCCCAAGGCGGTGACTTTATCGGGGCCTGCGACCGGGAGGAGTGGCCTGACCACGGCCCGGAATGCTAGGCTCGCGGTGGCTTCGATGGGAAAGCAAAGAGGTTTTCATGAAAATCCGTGTTCTGGGGGTGGTGGGCGTGTGTGCGCTGGCGCTGTGTGTGGCGGCAGGCGCGGCGCCCAAAAAAGCGCGAGTCGTGGCGGGTAAATGCGCCAGTCCGGCGGAAATGTCGGCGCAGTACACGACCGCAATCCAGCAGGAACTGATGGACGCGGCGCTGACCTGCGGAGAGACGGCGCGGGTGAACTACAACGCCTTTCAGACCCGCTTTGGGACGGAGCTGCGCGTTTCCGACCAGCTCATGTTGAAAATGTTCACCCGTGTGATGGGCGCCAAGATCGGCGACAAGGCCTACAATCTGTTCAAGACCGAATTGGCCGCCAAAGCCGAGCTCCGGCGCACCCATGACCACGAGGAATTCTGCCAGGGCGCCACGCTTCTGGCGGGCGCGGCGCTGGGGCCCTCCGCCCTCAAGCTGGGCGAGTTCGTCGATGACGTGCCGCCCGCCTTATTGGCCGGCGGGGTGTCGAGTTGCGCCATTCCGGCTACCGGCCCGGTGATCGTGCCGAGGCCCAATCCGCTGCGTCTGGCGGCAGCGCCGTCTCCCACGACGGCAGCGCACCCGTAAGCGAAGGATCATCGAAACAAGCGCCGGGCCGTTGGGTTCGGCGCTTTTTCTGTGGCCGCAGCAGACAAGCAAAGCAGCCGACAAACGAAAAGGGCGGATCTTGCGATCCGCCCTCTCGTTATTCACATCGCTTGGAAACGATTAGTTTCCGAGATCGATCACAGCGCGGCGGTTTTGCGGCTCACGCACGCCCGGGCCCGTCGGGACCAGGAGGTCGTGGAAGCCCTTGCCGTCGATGGCGATGCCATCGGCGCCGAGGCCCTGGCGAACCAGTTCATCCTTCACCGACTGCGCACGTTCGACCGACAGCTTCAGATTGTACTTGTCGGAACCGACCGTATCGGTATGGCCAACCACTTGGATCTTCACGAAGCCGTTGGTCTTGGCCGTCTTGACCGCTTCGGTCACGACCGCTTGCGCAGCTTCGGTCAGGTTCGACTTGTTAAAGTCGAAGAAGACGATGAACGTCTTGACCGGCGGCGGAGGCGGCGGGGGAGGCGGCGGCGGGGGAGGCGGCGGCGGAGGAGGCGGAGGCGGCGGCGGCGGGTTCAGGAAGAACCGCAGCGTGAGCAAATAATTGTGCGAATCGGTGCGATCAAAGCCACCGACCAGCGCGCTATCCCAGCCGATATTCTCATTGGCCTTGTAGCGATAGTCGAACTGCAGCTGGGTCCGCTCGTTGATTTGATAGCTCAAGCCCGCGATGCCCTGCCACGCGAGGGCGTGGCCAGATTCGCTATAGGCCGGTACGTGAGCTTTCAGCCACGAATAGCCGAGGCCGCCACCGATCGTGAACTTCCACCGTTCACTGAGCGGAACGTCGTACAGGATATTGCCGAGCAAGCTGTAGGCGCGATAGCCCCCAGCGGTGTCGCTGAAAGACGGATCAGTCCAGCCGATCTCGCCTTCAAGCCGCCAGTTGTTCTCCAAGGCATAACCGACGGAGCCGATAACGAGTGGGCCTTTGTCGAATGCGATGGTCCCGGCGTTCTGACCAAACCTGACGTTCCCGACGTCGTTCTGAATATTTACGCCGGCTCCGACGCCGACGTACCAGCCGGTATCGACGGCGAATGCCGATCCCGACAATGCAACTAATGCGACGCCTGCAAGCGCCAGATGACGAAACCTCATAGGGTCCCCCTTCTCTTGGTCGAAGTTAACGCTAACCGCGCGAAACGTCTTCCGTGGGCGCCGTCAACCTGGAAAAGAGAATGCACCCCTTTTCCAGTTCAATTCCAGCCTGCCGCAACGGTAGTGTCGAAGATTTTTGCAAGACGTACCAACTTTGCTACTATTCCACTGCAGGATAAACGGCCGGTGCAGCGCCCGTCAACTCTGTCGGCGCGATCCCGTTTTCGAGCTAAGCTGATGACGAAACGATAATTTTGCGGCCAGCACCGAGTCCGTATGGGGAGCGTGGACGTGATAATCCTGCAATTGAGACGCAACAATTCCGATAGAGCGTAAAAGCATTTTTTAACAATAAATCTGCAGCGGTTTCCGTCTGCAGCCGTGAAAAAACAAGAACCTAAAGTGCAAGATTTCCGGCCGTGAAAAGAAATGCGTAGCGTCCTGGCAACAGCCGCAGCGTTGCACCGGGTTCTTGCGCGAGTCGTTCGAGCAATTCGATTCTCGGCGCAACATGAAACAGATGCAGCCAGCCGAGCATCGCCTGGCGCGCCACAGTGCCGAGCCCGGTGAGATCGCCGAAGTCGACGATGTGAATGCGCCCGCCACTGGCCAGGTTCTGCGAGGCGGCATTGATCGCCGCTTTCCAGTCCGGGATCATCGACAAGCTGTAGGAAAACACGCAGGCCTCGAATGGCGCGATTTCACCAAACATCGCCGGCGTCAGGTTCTCGGCATAGCCGTGCGCCAGCGTGATGCGATCTTGCAGCCCCGCGCGTGCCACGTTTTCGGCCGCGCTTTTCAGCATCTCGTGACTGGCATCGAGTCCGAACAGGCGCGCCTTCGGATAGGCTTTGGCGATCTTCACCAGATTGCGTGCGGTGCCGCAGCCGATCTCGACCAACCGGTCGCCGGGTTTCAGATCCAGCTCGCGGATCAGCCGGTCGCGCCCGAACAGATAGTACTTGCGGGTGATGTCGTAGATGTAGCGCTGATGCCGGTAGATTCGGTCCATCAGATCGCTGTGATCTTCAACTTTTACGGACATAGACGTGGAATCCGCCGTAGATCGAGGAGCGGTCCTGTGCGTGGAACGCTTTGCTCTCTGCTTCGAGATAATGCCACGGGTCGAGCAGGCCGGGACGTAGCTTCTTTTTCAGCGGGCTGTCGGCACCGGCGGTGCGGAAGATGACGCGGG
>JAATGK010000170.1 GCA_015654715.1 Alphaproteobacteria bacterium | reverse complement strand
GCGATCATGGTGATCGCCCCAGCCGGGTCCGCGATCATGGTGATCATAGGGATCGGCGGCGGCGCCGGTGGTAGCCAAAATAGCGGCGGCCGCGGCTGTCAAAAGAAGCTGTTTAATCTTCATTGTCGTCTCCTTCTTCTATCGGGCCGTTTGGCCCCCAAAGACTGTTGGCGAGATTTCCCCGCCGATTTGATGCTAATAGACATAGGATGCCCTGCCTGAACGGGTCGTGGCTAGGGTGTTCATGGCGGGTTCATGTTCTGGGGGGTAGTAAAGGAAACATGCGCGCGCGGCTGTTAAGTTCCTTTGTATTGATGTTCGCGCTCGCGCTTCCGGCCCTGGCTCAGGATCGGCGCGGCGGGTCGTCGCTCGACCGTGTTCTGCCGCATGTCCGCCAAACCGTTCCGGGCACCTTCTATGATGCGGAAGGTCCGTACTTCGGAGCCAACGGTCATCCGACCTATCGCCTCAAATGGATGACGCCCGATGGTCGCATGATCTGGTTCGGCGTCGATGCGCAGAGCGGACAGGTGCTCGGCGGCATGCCGTCGGGTCCGCCGCTGGGACGCTATCGTGACGATGGTGATCGCGGCGGCTGGGGCAATCGAACCCGGGACAACTGGTCGAATGGCGACGGTGGCGGTTGGGGTCCGGGCGGCGGCCAAGGGGGCAACTGGGGCGGCCGCGATGGCGGCTATGGCAATGGTCAAGGCGACCGTGATGGCCAAGGCGGGTGGCGTGGACGCAGCGGCAATGGCGGCGGCGATCAGGGCGACCGTGATGGCCAAGGCGGTTGGCGTGGCCGCGGCGGCAATGGCGGCGGCGATCAAGGCGACCGCGGTGGCCAAGGCGGCTGGCGTGGCCGCGGTGGTCATGGCGGCCAAGGCAGCGGCGGCGGGCGTGGTGGTAATGAACGCGGTGGCGGAAGTGGACGCCATCGTTCCGGTGGTGGATGATTTATGCGAATTTTGCTGGTTGAAGACGATGCCGATTTACAGCGCCTGCTCAAGAAGGCGTTGACCGATGCAGGTTATGTGGTGGATCAGGCCTTCGACGGCGAAGAAGGTCATTTCCTCGGCGATACCGAACCCTATGACGCCGTGATTCTCGATCTCGGTCTGCCCAAGATGGATGGCGTCACGGTGCTGCAGCAATGGCGCAAGGCTCACCATTCTATGCCGGTGTTGATTCTGACGGCGCGCGACCGCTGGAGCGACAAGGTCGCGGGATTCGATGCGGGGGCCGACGATTATCTCGCCAAGCCGTTTTATACCGAGGAATTGCTGGCGCGGGTGCGGGCCTTGCTCCGCCGTGCCGCCGGGATTGCCACTTCCGAAATCGAGATCGGGCCGCTCACCATCGATACCCGCGCGAGCCGCGTCACGCTCGACGGCAATCCGGTGAAGCTGACGAGTCTCGAATACCGCTTGCTTGCCTATCTTGCTCATCATAAGGGGCGGGTGGTATCGCGCACCGAACTGGTCGAGCATCTCTACGATCAGGATTTCGATCGCGATTCCAATACAATCGAAGTGTTCGTCGGCCGTTTGAGAAAGAAACTCGAGGCCGATCTCATTCAGACGGTGCGTGGCCTTGGGTATTGCCTCGACGATCCGAACGCTCCCCGAAAAGTTTAAGCTCGCAAGGCTTAGACCCGACTCGCTGGCCGGCCGCCTGATTCTGGCGGCGGCGGTGTGGGCGGCGCTTGGTCTCGCTGTCGGCGGCTGGGTGCTGTCCGAAACGTTCAGCTCGGCGATGCGGGACAATTTCGACACGTCGCTGCAGGTCGATCTCGATGGCTTGATCGCGGCGGCCGAACCAGATTCCTACGGCAGCATCAATCTGCGCGTCCAGTATCTCAACCGCCGGTTCGAGCGCGCCTATTCGGGGCTTTATTGGCAGATCGAGCCGCAAGGCCTGCCGGTGATGTTCTCGCGTTCGATCCTCGACCGCACGCTGCGTCCGCACGATCTGAGGCCGGTGCAAGGCTCGGCGCAGGGCTCGTGGTGGGGCTATGCCGAAGGTCCGCTCGATCAGCAT
>JAATGK010000481.1 GCA_015654715.1 Alphaproteobacteria bacterium | reverse complement strand
CCGGGCGGTTCGGACGATTGGACGGAGTTCTAGGACCATGACCATACAAACCTATGAGCGCGTGTCGGACCAAGGCGTCAGGCAGTACATCAAGTTCCTCGCTACCGGACAGGAGTACGCCACCGATATCATGGGTGTGCGTGAAATCCGGGGCTGGACCGAGGCGACGGTGGTTCCCCATGCCCCCGATTACGTCCGCGGCGTGATCAATCTGCGCGGCATCGTGTTGCCGGTGATCGATCTCAAGGCCCGCCTCGGCCTGGGAATGACCGACGCATCGTCCTCGCACGTCATCATTGTGATGGAGTGCGGCAAACGCATCACCGGCGTTCTGGTCGATGCGGTGCTCAACATCTTGTCGGTGGCGAAGGATCAGATCCAGCCGGTGCCGCAAATCGTGCGCGAGAGCGGTAATGACTATGTCGAGGGCATCGCGGTGCTCGACGGCAAGATGGTAACGCTGCTCGGCATCGACAAGCTGACGGCGGAAATGGACGCCTTTAATTAAGCCGTTCTGTCAGCGCGCCGCTGCGACTAGGCTTGCTCCAGCTAACAGGAGCAGCGGCGCGCTGATGGTTCCCGGCATTAAGCGACGAAACCACAACGATCCGGCGATGTGCAGAAAGCCATTGCCGATGCCGACCACCAGCGCCAGCCCGATCGCGACGGCGCGCAGCCAGCCGGTTCCGGTGAAGGCCAGGGGCGACAGCGCCAAGAGCAGCGCAATTCCAGTGACCAGCCCGCCGAGCCAAATCCGGAATGTGAAAACCGGGATCGGCAGCAACGGCAGGCGCGCCCGGATCGCCCGCACCGTCGGATTATAGACCGATAGAAAATCGTGCGTCGCTTCGTCGGCAACATGCACCGCCAGCGCCAGCGCAAATCCGATCCAAGCCCAGCCGAACACCTCCATATTCCGTCCCCCTGACAGAAATGCGATGCGTATCAGATGCTGTGCACTGCGGACGCCGCCTCGCCATGACCATTGGCTTTCGCGAAGCGGCGATAGAGATCGGCGTATTGCCGTCCGCTTTTGGCCCAGGAACAGTCGGCGCGCATGCCTTGCTCTTGCAAGCTTTTCCAGATCTTGCGATTGGCGTAGCGCGCGATGGTGTGGTGCAGCGCCGTCGTCAAACTTTCCGGCGTCACGCCGTTGAAGAGGAAGCCGGTGGCGACGCCCGCATTCACCGCCGCGACATTGGCATCGATGATGGTGTCGGCAAGCCCGCCGGTATTGGCCGCCACCGGCACGCAGCCGTAGCGCAGGCCGTAAAGCTGGGTCAGGCCGCAAGGTTCGAAGCGCGACGGGATCAGGATGGCATCGGCGCCGCCTTGCATGAGATGCGACAGCGCCTCGTCATAGCCGATGGTGACGCCGATCTTGCCGCGATGCTTGTTCGAGGCGGCGATGAACTGGGTTTCGAGTTTGGTATCGCCCGAGCCGAGCAGGGCCAGCCGTCCGCCCATCGCCACCAGTTCGTCGGTGAGCCCCGCCAGCACGTTCATGCCTTTTTGGGTCGTCAGGCGGCTGACGACAGCGAAGATCGGCCCGAAGGCCTCCGCCAGGCCGAACGCCTTTTCCACCGCGCGCCGGTTCTGGCGGCGAAGATGCAGCGTGCGCGTGTCGTATTGGGTCACCAGATTCGGATCGCTCGCCGGATTCCACACGTTGGTGTCGATGCCGTTGACGATGCCGAAGACGCGATCCTGGCGAGTCTTGATCAGGCCCTCCAGCCCCATGCCGAATTGCTTGGTGCGGATTTCTTCGGCATAGGTCGGGCTGACGGTGGTGATGGCATCGGCGGTGTGCAAGCCGGCTTTCAAAAAGCCGACGCCGCCGAAATATTCCACGCCCTCGATCGAATAGGCGCGCTCAGGCAGGCCGAGGCGGGAAAACGTCTCGATCGGGAACCAGCCGGGAAAGGCGATGTTGTGGATCGTCACGATGCTCGGCACACCCGAGCCGTCGTAATGCAGATAGGCCGAGGCCAGCGCGCCTTGCCAATCGTGACCGTGGACGATGTCGACGCCAAGCTCACCGGCGCGCCCTTCGGCGAGATCGGCCGCCGCCCGCCCGAGCGCGCCGAAGCGCAGCCAATTGTCGGGCCAATCCTTGCCGGTGGTGGGATCGAGATACGGCCCGCCGTCGCGGCCATAAAGCTCCGGCGCATCGAGCACGATGACATAGAGGCCGCCGGCCGTCCCCGCGATCAGCTTGGCTTCGGCGCCGAGGAGGTCTGGATAGGTGTGCAGAACCTGACCATTCTGCAGCGCTTTCATCACCTTTTTGTAGCCGGGCATGAGCGTCGTCACCGCCACGTCGTAGGGCTTCAGCGCCCCCGGCAGTGCTCCCGCGACGTCTGCCAGCCCACCAGTCTTCACCAGCGGATAGGCTTCGGAGACGACGGAGAGGGCTTTCAAGCTCATCGGGGACTCATGAAAAACTCACGTCAACCGGTCGATCATCGTCTGGGTGATCAGGCAGATGCCTTTTTCGGTACGGCGGAAGCGCTGGGCGTCGAGCTTGGGATCTTCGCCGACCACCAATCCTTCCGGAATGACGACGTCGCGGTCGAGCACGACCCGCCGCAGACGCGCCGAGCGGCCGATCTTGCAGCGCGGCAGGATGACCGCATCTTCCAGCACCGAAAACGAATTCGAACGCACGCCGGTGAAACACAGGCAGCGGCGCAAATGCGAGCCCGAGATGATGCAATCGCCTGCCACCAGCGACGCTACCGCCGAACCGCGGCGGCCTTCGAGGTCGTGGACGAATTTGGCAGGCGGGGTGATCTCGGCATAGGTCCACAGCGGCCAGGTGGTGTCGTAGAGATCGAGCTTCGGCACCACGTCGGTGAGGTCGGTATTGGCTTCCCAATAAGCGTCGACGGTGCCGACATCGCGCCAATAGGGCTCGGCCTCGGCGCTGGCGCGGACACAGGAATCCGAGAATTTGTGCGCCACCGCTTTGCCGTTCTTGACCAGGTACGGGATGATGTCCTTGCCGAAATCGCGGGTCGAGCCGGTGGTGGCGGCGTCGCGCCGAAGCTCCTCGAACAGGCGCTTGGTGCGAAAAACGTAGATGCCCATCGAGGCGAGGCAGGTATCGGCCTTGCCCGGAATGGTCGGCGGATTGGCGGGCTTCTCGACGAAATCGGTGATCACGGACTTGTCGTCGACCGCCATCACGCCAAAACCCTTGGCCTCGGCCTTGGTGACTTCGAGGCAGCCGATGGTGACGCCAGCGCCGGATTCGACATGCTGCATCAGCATCAGCGCGTAATCCATTTTGTAGATATGGTCCCCGGCGAGGACGACCAT
>JAATGK010000077.1 GCA_015654715.1 Alphaproteobacteria bacterium | reverse complement strand
TGGCGATTGTCACGGCAACCGAAAAAGGCGTCTGCGGCCTCGGTTTCGGTAACGACGAAGCGGCGATGTTCGCCGACATGAGAGCGCGCTGGCCGAAAGCGGACTACCGCCGCAACGATGCCCGCGCGGCCAAACGGATCGAAAAAATCTTCGCAGCGGCGCGAGGCGAAGACTTGCCGCTGCATCTAATGGGCACACCGTTTCAGATCAAAGTCTGGGAAGCGCTGCTCGCCATCCCGAGCGGCGCGCTTACGACCTACGGCACGATTGCGCAAAACCTGAACAACCCCAACGCTTGCCGCGCCGTCGGTGCTGCCGTCGGAAAAAATCCGATTTCCTGGCTGATCCCCTGCCATCGCGTACTGGGGTCAAGCGGCGCCCTCACCGGCTATCACTGGGGCGTGGAACGCAAACGCGCGATGCTTGCGATTGAAGCGGCCAAACACGATCAGGTGGAAAGCCCGAGCACGTCGGTCATCACTTCGGTCATGCTGTAAAGGCCTTCTTTCTTGCCTTGGCCCCACAGACACGCCTGCACCGCGCCTTGGGCGAAAATGGAGCGGTCTTCCGCGATGTGGCTGAGCACCAGGCGTTCACCTTCACCGGCCAGGATCACCTGGTGATCGCCGACCACCGTGCCGCCGCGCAGCGCCGCCAAGCCGATGGTACCGGCCACCCGCGCCCCGGTGACGCCATCGCGCCCGCGCACCGCATGATCTTCAAGCGCAATGCCGCGCCCAGCCGCCGCCGCCTTGCCCAAAAGCAACGCCGTGCCCGAGGGGGCGTCGACCTTTTTGTTGTGGTGCATTTCGACGATTTCGATGTCGAAGCCGGGCAGCGATTTGGCCGCCTGCCTCACCAGCGCCGCCAGCACATTGACGCCGCGGCTCATGTTGCCGCTCTTGATGATGACGGCATGGCGCGCGGCGGCGGCGACTTTGGCATCGTCTTCGGCCGAAAATCCGGTCGAGCCGATCACATCGACGATCCGCGCCTGAGCGGCGAGTCCGGCCAGTTCCACCGAAACCTTTGGCGTCGTGAAATCGACCAGCGCCTCAGCTTTGGCGATCACCGGCAAGGGATCGTCGGTCACCGCCACACCCAACGCACCAATGCCCGCCAGCGTCCCCGCATCCTGGCCAATCAGCGGATGGCCCTTGGCTTCGAAAGCCCCGGACACCACGCAGCCTTTGGTTTCGGTGATGATCCGCACCAAGGTGCGGCCCATGCGTCCGGCGGCCCCTGCTACCACGATGCGGATGTCGCTCATTTCTCAGGCTTTCACATCGACATTCGGCGCCGACGCTTCTTTGCGCGCCACGGTTACCATGGCGGGGCGGAGAAGACGGCCATTAAGCGTGTAGCCGGTCTGGATCACATGCACGATCGTGCCCGGCGCTTTGCCTTCTCCCGGCACTTCGGCGACCGCCTGATGCAGATTGGGGTCGAATTTGGCATCGGTGGTGTCGATGATCTTGACGCCGTGCTGTTCCATGGCGGCGAGCAGTTGGCGCTCGGTGACTTCGACGCCTTCGATCACGCCTTTGACTTGCGGATCAGCAGCCTCGCGCTTCTCCGGCGGACAAGCGGCCAGCGCGCGGGAGAAATTGTCGGCGACCGTCAGCATGTCGCGGGCAAACCGCGTCACCGCAAATTGCGATGCATCCTGCTTTTCGCGTTCGGCCCGGCGGCGGGTGTTTTCAAGCTCCGCCAGCGCGCGCAGCCGCTGATCTTTCAGCTCGGCGTTTTCGGCGTTGAGCGCCTGCACCACCGCCAGCACTTGTTCCATCTCATCAGGCGCGGGTCCATCCTGGGGCGCGTCTTGTTGCGGTTCGTTATCCTCAGCCATCTGACAATCCTATCCGAGCAAACGTCCGATCACACGGGCCGTATGGTCCACGATCGGGATGATACGTGCATAATTAAGGCGCGTCGGACCGAGAACGCCGATCACGCCGACGACTTTGCCTTTGCTGTTCACGTAGGGCGCCGCCACGATGGACGAGCCCGACAGGCCGAACAAGCGGTTTTCCGAGCCGATGAAGATGCGCACGCCGTCGCCTTCGCGCGCCAGTTCGAGCAGCCGGATCAATTCGTTTTTGCGTTCGATCTCGTCGAACAGAGTGCGGATGCGATCGAGATCGCCTTGCGCTTCCAGGGATTCCAGCAGGTGGCTGGTGCCGCGCACGATCAGCACTTTCTCGTCGCCTTCCGTCGGGGCGGACAGCGTTGCGAGGCCCTCGGCCACGATCTTGGCGGTCAGCACGTCGAGTTCGGCGCGTTCGCCTTCGAGTTCCCCCAAAATCCCGCTGCGGGCATCGTCGATGGTGCGGCCCGCCAGCCGTGCGGAAAGGTAATTGGTCGCTTCGGCCAGCGCCGAAACCGGCAGGCCCGGCGGGGTATTGATCAGCCGGTTCTCGACCTGGCCGTCTTCCGACACCATGATGACCATCGCCTTGCCCGGTGACAGCGCGACAAATTCGATGTGCTTGAGGGGGCTATCCTGTTTGGCGGCGACCACCACGCCGGCGCAGCGCGACAGGCCCGACAGCATGGTCGTGGCCTGGGTCAAAAGGTCCTCCATGCCGCCGTCGGAACCGGCGAGTTTCGCTTCGATATCATCGCGTTCAGACGTCGCCATATCGCCGACCTGCAACAGCCCGTCGACGAAGAGGCGCAAGCCCCGCTCAGTCGGCACCCGTCCGGCGCTGGTGTGAGGGGCATAAAGCAAGCCCATGGCTTCCAAATCGGCCATCACATTGCGGATCGAGGCTGGCGACAGAGCGATGGGAAGGATCTGCGACAGAGTGCGCGAACCCACCGGTTCACCCGTGTTGAGGAAGGCTTCGACCAGATGGCGAAAGACCTCGCGCTGGCGATCGGCCAGGATCGCGGCGCTCATCATCGGCGAACTCATTGGCTAAGTCCTTGACTCTCCATTAAATTGCCGCATGGAGACGGGTTCGATTGCGTTCGGTACCCGCAAGCCGCTAGGTAACGGCCTGCAATCGAAGTTTCAAGGTGTACACATGCGTGACCGGGCCCCCGACAAAATTCGCGAAGTCTCCCTGACGCCCGGCTTTGCCAAACACGCCGAGGGCTCCTGTTTGGTCAAGTGTGGCGACACCCATGTTTTGGTCACCGCTTCCCTAGAGGAAACCACGCCGTCCTTCCTGCGCGGTTCGGGCAAGGGCTGGGTGACGGCGGAATACGGCATGCTGCCGCGAGCCACTGGCACCCGTATGCGCCGCGAGGCCGCAGTCGGCAAGCAATCGGGCCGCACCCAGGAAATTCAGCGCCTGATCGGCCGGTCGCTGCGCGCCGTGGTCGATCTGTCAGCCATGGGCGAACGCCAGATCGTCATCGATTGCGACGTGTTGCAGGCCGATGGCGGCACCCGTACGGCCTCGATCACCGGCGGCTATGTCGCCCTCGCCCAGTGCATCAAGTTCATGAAAGC
>JAATGK010000001.1 GCA_015654715.1 Alphaproteobacteria bacterium | reverse complement strand
CACGACGCCGCCCGCACCGCTTTCGCCGTCGGCTACGAAAGCCCGTCGCAGTTCAGCCGCGAATATTCCCGCCTGTTCGGCATTCCGCCAGCCCGCGATGCCCAGCGGCTGCGCGGCGCCAGTGCCGACGAAACGGCCGCGATCGGATAAGCGCGTCAGCCATCCGAAGCGGCGTAGCGTAGGCCGGCCGGAGGGTCCGTTTAGTTGACCACCGATTGCCGCACGTGCTGCTCAAAGCGATCAAGCCGTTCGAACGGCGCAAACATGCCATTCATGCTGGTTTGCCGCGGACGATCGAAGAGCGGCGCCGTGTTGTAATCGAGCGGAATGGTAACATCGACGGACGACAACAACTCGCCCGTGCTGGCGGTTAATTCTTCTCGAGCTGGGTGCGTTTGCGCACGTCGTCGAGGCTGATGTCCGACTTCTTCACGACGTAGATGCAGAAGGAGTTGACCTTGCCGAGCAAAGCGGGATTTACGCCGGTGATGCTGGGCTCTGCCGGTCCCGACATTCCGCGGCCGACCGAAGGCAGCGATCCGATGAACAGCGAAGAATCGGAATTGCCGAAACCAAGCGACGCATCCGTCACCGGCGGGGACGGTTTGCCGGGCAACTCGATCTCGCCTCGCACATAGTCGTTCGCGACCTTCGCATTCAACCGCCAGCCATTGCCCTCGACCTTCTCAAGCCGATCAGGCGCGAAAGCGAGCGTCACCAGAAGCAGCTTCATGCTTGCAACGGCGAAGTCCATGGCCACGCCTTTTGAGCGGGCGGATTGGGGAGACATGCCGGCGCCGAAGGTCAGCCAATAGGTGGGACTTTCCCAAAGTGTCAGGAACGCGTCTTTCGTACACGGCACTTTCACGCCGTCGCCGAAATCAAGCACCGGGGGCTTGCTTTTGATCAGCTTGATCGTCGGCTCTTCGGCGGTCTTGTCCGCTGCGGGCGCCGGGTCAGCAGCCCAAACCGGCGTTGCCGCCACGATTCCGACGAGCGAAAAAAAGAACGTGCGCCTGGTTACCATGGTGAGTTGTTCCTTCTACGCGATCCGCTCCACCACCGGACGCCGACAATAACACGAATTGTAACGGCGCAGATGCGTCCTCATGGCGTCGCTTAAACATTCGCAGGCGGACCATCTGGCGCAAAGCCGCAGGCAGACCATTCCGCGGGAAGGGTACTTCATGGTCTGCCTGTAGCATTGCCAACAAAGCGGGCATACCGGCCCGCTTTGAAGCGAATGGCATTGCGGCGGCTTTCACCGCCGCAACCACCTATTTAGAACTTGTACGCGGCATGCAGAGCAACTTCGCCGGAGGTCTGGTAGAGCGACACGCGGCCATTGACGCGGCCCGAGACCTCGAGCTTGTCAGTGAGCTGCCGCGCGACGTCGACGCCGACGAGAGCGGTGTTCTCGGAGTCGCCTCTCCAGTAGTAGAACCAGCTCTGGCCATTTGCGACCGGGAACGTACCGTTTACCGTTTCGCCCAACGGGGAGAAATCGTGCTCGATCGCGACCGTGACCAGCAGCTTTGTCTTGCTGTCCGGGTAATTCCGCAGCGGATTGATGCGGAAGCCCAAATCGGCGACGAAGGTGTTAGCGTTGTCCGCCAGGTAACGCAGATTGAGCAACGGAGCGCCGGTTTCGACCGCGGCGTCCACATGCTGGCGCGAGAAGATACCGCGGATATACGGCGTCAGCAGGTCATTCAAGACGCTTTTGCTGGCCTGGATGGAGGCGCCGTAGGAGTAGCCGCCCGGAGCCGTCTCGGCCACGCCGTCCGTACCAAAGTCGCGCTTCGTGGTCGTGTCGTAGGTGTCGTAGAACAAGACACCGTCCAATCGCACATACTGCACGTCATAGCCGCCATAAGCTGCCACGTGCCAGGTATCGATCTCGGCCGTGCTCGGTCCTTTGGCCTTCAGATTCTCGGTCGACCAGGACGCGGCGAGACCGATGGTGGCATTGGCTTCGTTGCGATACTCGACGCCGCCCCTGATGCCTTCGGTATCCGTGTGATAGCCGACGTCGTTGCGCGACACGCTGGATAAATGGCCGAAACCCTCGACCCAAGCGTATTTGTTGTGCCCGATCTCAGTGCTATTGCGCGCCGTGTCCAGCGCGATTTGGTCATACAGCGCACCGACCAAATAGTAGTTGTTGAGACGGTTGGCATCGGCCAGATGTCCGACAACGACCGGCGCGGTCGCGGAGGCACCCTGAACGACCTGAGTCACGACCGCATAGCCGTGATCCGTCCTGGTCACGGCGGCGATGGCGCCCTGGACACTGTCCGGAACGATGGAGCTGAAATCGCCGGTCATCGTGCCGTCGACCTGAATGATGTTGTAGACTTGCGTTTTGTACGCACCGGGCGCGATTGCGATGTTAAGCGTGCCGTTTATCGCAGCATTGCCGAGCACGTGCAGGGAGGATGTTCCGTCGGGAGTCACCTGAACTTTGAGGGTACCGATGCCATCCTGGCTGTAGTTGCCCTGAACCGTCAGCGTACCCAGCGTGCTGCCGTAACCCGGTTGCACCACAGAGGATGTATTGACGAGGTTGCCAGCAATTGTGCCGAAGCCGCGCAGCGTCGCGCCACCTGACATCGTTCCCGCCAGGGTCAGGGTGTAATTGTGCACATTGCCCGGATCGCCGACGATGGCACCCGGATGTGAGGCGTCGCCAATCACGACCGTGGAACCGGGCCTGGCATTCAGGTTGCCATGGAACGGCGTAGCGGCGGTGTTCTGGCCATTGATGTACAGCGTGCCCGCATCGAGCTGCAACGTGCCAGTGCCCTGCAGGTTGCCCCCCATCGTCGCCGAGCCCGCACCCGGCAGCCAGAGGTCCATGACCGAGGCATCGCCCAGAATGATGTTGGTGTTGGGACCGAACTCAGTCTGCGCCGCGGCCCAGCTGAGACCGAACGTGGCAAGAGCGTTGGGTGCAAGCGTCAGATTGCCGCCGAAATAATTGGTTCCGACGATCTGAGCGCCCAGATGCTTGCCTGCCCAACTGGGCGAACCGGCGTCTTCGATGAGCACGTCGCCGTCGGCATGGACATCGCTCTCAAAGCCCCAGGGATTCGTCATGCTGGCATTCGTCTGAACCCCGCCGAGTATAAGCGTTCCGCCCTTGTCGACCTGAATGGTCGGGGCATGGTTGAGGCACGACGTGCTGTTGTAAGCCAAGCTCCCGTTGGCGCAAGTTGACAAACCCGACCAATTGCTAAGCTGATTAGTGGGTAAAGTGAGGGTTTGCATAACCAGGGCCGTGTTGTCGCCGACAGCCCAGTTTGCGGCTGCCCAGTTAGAGACGACCTCGGCCTTGATGCCGTTTCCGATCTCGATCGTGCTGTAGGTCGTGGTCGGGTTGCTGTTGAAGGTAACCAGCGTACCCGTGTTACCCGAATCGGGGGTCATTGTGACCGTGTTGAAACCGCCAGGCAGTACCAGCGTCTGTGCATTGGCACCTGCCGCGATCGCCAGGGCGCTCACGGTGACGCCAAGTAGTGTACGAATGGTTTTTACTTTCATGTTTGACATGTTTTTTTCCTCCCAGGCTGCGGTGACCCGAAAGCCACCGCAACACCGCGAACTGGTCCCCTCAGAACTTCACGCTAAGTTGCGACGTGTACCGCGTATCGGCTGTGTACCAGCTGCGGTTTTCCCGGTGATTGCCGACGCCCATGAACAAGCGGGCGACTTCCTTCGTCAGGTTCGACGCCTGGACCGACCACTGAATGTTGTCCGTCAGATCGTATGTCAGGCTCGCGTCAAGTTGCCCCGACGGATACTGGAAGACGGGCAGCGAGGAGTGCACGACGCCGTTGGCGTTCGGTCCGAGATTGCCCTGAGGCATGGTGCCCGCGCCTGACGGCAGGTTCAGGATGTAGTTGTAGGTGTACGTGGTCTGATAGGCGGCCGCCGTGACGAGGAAGGAATCGCGCCAATTGTACGCAATTCTGATCGACAGCGGCTTGTTGTCGTAGAGCAGGGCCGCGTTGATCGTGTTCTTGGACAACCCGACCGCCGGCAGGCCGGTGATCAAATTACCCTTCAAGTCGTAGGCCAGCGCCCCCGGCTGCGAACTGCTGATGAAGGTGTAGTTGAGATCCACACCGAAGCCATTGTACGGATCCGGCAGGAACGTGGCGTACTTCTGCAGGCCGACTTCGAAGCCCCGCACCAGCGCCACCTGCTTCTCGTTCAACGGCTCGACCATCGTCACAGACACCTGCTGTGGGCAGGACTCGCCTGCGACGATCGGTGTTGCGCACCCCTGATTGCCCTGACCGACCGAACCACCGGCGACGACGGTCTGCAACATCTCCGTGATCTGCGAGGTTCCGTCGGCGATGTAGTTGTGGATCTGCTTGTAGAACGGCGAGAAATGCGCTTGCCCGCCGGTTTCGAAATAGTACTCGACAGAGGCGTCGAACTGTTCGGCCCTCTCCGGCTTCAGGTTCGGGTTGCCGACGTTGCCGCCGAAATAGGCCTGATAGTTGCCGACGTAGGTGCCGGAATACGAGCCCTTTGCGGTGAGTTGCTGGAAGTTCGGCCGGGAAATACCCTGCGACGCCGCGAAACGCACTTTCAGACCAGGCAAATTATCCGGCAACGGAATGATCTGCACGTTGAGAGACGGCAGAGCATCGACCTCCGAGTGGCTGCCCGAGTTTGGCACATAGGACTTCGGAGCCGTGAAGCCGATCGTGTTCGGCACATAACCGCCAGTGGCGATACAATGATTGGCAAGAATGGTATCGGCCGTGTCGCATTCGGAGTAGGTCGCGGCCGGAGGCTGCAGATAGATCGGGCTGGTGTAGTACGGATTGGCGAAATAGCCCGTTGACTTATCCTTATAAGCCACAACGCGCAGACCGATGTTGCCCGAAATCGGCATCCGCCAACGCTCCCAGGCGAAATTCGCCTGCGCGTAGCCGGAGAAACTCATTTCCTTGACCTGGCCCAGATCTTGAGGCGCGAACGCACCTGCCGTCGCCACATCGCCCGGCGCGCCGAGGCCGTTGGTGTAGGAATGCAGCGTGGTGAAGTTCTGATGCAACACATCGAGCGACGGGAACCATGCCCGCGCGGGCAGGCCAGCTTTGCCTTCGAACCAGTCTCCGGTATCGACGAGCGAAACGAAGGCGGGGTTGGTATTGGCGGCCGTCTTCACCGCACTGATGGCGGCGACATTCTTCGTTTGGCACAACGTGCCTGAAGGCATAGAGGCGCCCTGGAAGCACTCGATCGGATTGTTCGACGAGTTTGTCAGGACATTACCGACGCTGTCGGTCTCGACCCAGCCGCTCTGGTATGACGGGGTCAGCGCATGCCAGTTGTACGTGGTTTCCCAGTCGCTTTCGACGCGATCGGTGACCTTCACACCGAATTTCACCGAGCGGAAGAAGGCGGTGTCGCTGACAGTCCAGGATCCGTCGGCATAGAACGCGTTTTCCTGGCCGGAGTTCGCAGTCAAGTGGTCTTGCGTGTTGTTCCAGCCGTAGCGGTTTTTTTGCGTCAAGTCGATGGCTGGGAAGTCCAGCACAGGCGGGGTCGCATCACCGTAGGGGCTGAGCGTTACGCCGTAGCCGCCAACAAAGGCGTAGAGGTCGACGCCCTTTTGGGTGGTATTCGAAAATGAATCGACATGCTGTGCCGCGAACTTCACGCCAAAGTTGTCGGTCGGATTCCATTCGCCGCCGACTGAGACGTCGGTCGTCTGATTGACGGTATGGTTTAGGGTCGAATCGAACTGATACGGGACCTTCTGATACGCCCAACCGGAATTGACGCCGAAGTACGCTGCCGCGCCCGGATCCTGATAGCTGTAAGAGGTGAGGCCTTTATCGGTCGAAAGCAGGTTGCCGTATTTGTCGAAGGTGCTGTTGCTGGTCGGATCAAGCGCCACAAAGCCGGACGTCGTGTTGGAAATTGTCCGGGACAGCGTGTTTTCGTTGTAGCGCGAGCGGAACCCCGTCACGAACAGCGAAAGACGTTCGCTCGGGTTCCACTCCAAGGCGGCATAGTAGCCGGTACGGACGCGGTCGTCGTTGCGCTCGGTGTAATTGATCGCCTGCGGAACATACACTTCCTGGCAGCTCACGGCGGGCTGGCCTGTGCAGGGGACCGGCGTGGTGCTGTCGCTGTCGAGATTATAGGAGCTCACATACGGCAGGCCATTGGAGGTGTTATAACCGGAACCGGCCGCGACCACCGGTACATACGGCGAAACCTGCACGCCGTCGGCCTTGGTTGCGAGATCGGAGTAAGCCACGTTCAAGAGAAGGCCGATGTCGCCAATCTTGGTCTTCCAACGATCGCTGATCAGGGCATTGCCGCCGAGATGGCCCAACGAGGAATAGTCGGCATAATTGCCCGTCAGAGTCGCCGAAGCCGAAAAACCATCATAATCGAACGGCTGACGGGTGCGCAGGTTGATGACGCCGCCGAAGCCGCCTTCAGGCAGGTTGGCCGACAGGCTCTTGTAGACGTCCACGCCCTGCATCAATTCCGGCGGGACGTCTTCCCAAGCCAAATTGCGCCCGTTCGCCGACGAGAAGCTGTCGCGACCATTCAACTGGCTGACGACACTGTCCAAGCCGCGAATCTGAATGCCCGTGCCTTCGCCAACGTAGTTTTCGCTCTGGCCGCCGGTCTGGATGCGGGTGATGTTCACGCCCGCCATGCGCGACAGAACTTCGGTAACGCTATTGTCAGGCAGCTTGCCAACGTCTTCCGCCGAGATGGAATCGACGATGACCTCGGCCTTCGCCTTCAACTGAATGGCGGACTGGATAGCGGCTCGCTGCCCAGTCACAGTCACCGTTTCGATTTGGCCGGCATCACCTGATTGGGCGCTTGCCGGAAATCCCGACAGAGCACCAGTGACCAGCAACGCCAACACCGAAACCGCTGTTTTTTGTTCTTTTAACATACCTTCCCGCTCCTCCTGAACTCTTGGTTCGGGCAGAGAGATCGTCATGATCCCATCTGCCGAGCGACTGACAATCAAGCCAGTCCCATTGAGCATCAGGTTGAGAGCGACGATTACATCATACCGGCCCTTGAGCGCGGGCGTGACGACACCATGGAGCTGCTCCCCCGGCGCGATGACCTGAATTCCGGCCTGGCGCGCGAGCTCCGGTATCGATTTTCCAGCGTCTTCAGACGGGACGTCGAACTGTGCGACCTGCGCGAAAGCGGATGAGCCCAAGACCAGCACCACGGAGGTTATCGCTCCGCTTACCGCAGCCCAGGCCACTCCGGTTTTCACGCCCGCCCCTTTTTTTCGCCCCTCAGCGGATGATGCACGCCCTCTCCTGATACTCAACCAGATGACGGGCGGTTTTACGATTTCCCTACGGCACACCATCCACTTTGCCGGACAGTCTTACTTCTCGTTCGTTAACTTGGACGTCCAGCTTCAGTACACCTGCAGCAGCTTTAGCAAATCCAATCGGGTCATTGGCAACAAATAAGCCGGTTACCGTCCGGTTTGCCACAGCCGGATCGATAACGATGTGAATGTCACTGTAACGCGCGAATTCGTCGACTGCATCCCGAAGAGTCTCGTTATCGAGAGCGATCCGGCCAAATTGCCACGCCAAGTCGCGATCGAGCTTAGACTGCGCCACTCCCGCCGCGACAATCGGCGCATCGCTCGGCGCCAAAGCCTGCGTATTCGCATTCACTCGGACCGGCGTACCCTCAACCGGTCCGCTGCGTTTTAATTCGACCACGCCTTCTTTCACCAGCACCTCGATTGGACGCCGTGGCAACATAGATACGGTGAATCGGGTTCCTACCGCCCGAACCCGCATGTCGCCAACCAAGACGACAAAGGGGCGTGTCTTGTTTTTGGCGACATCGAAGAGAGCCTCACCCTGCAGCAGGTGGACTTCGCGTTTATCTTGCGTGAATTTGACCGACATCCTGGAGTTAGTGTTGAGGACAACGAGCGAACCGTCGGCCAACGGAACTTCTCTCACTTGGCCAATGCCGGTCGTAAAAACCTGTTCCCGATTGTTCCGCCAAAACGCCACACCGACGAAACCGGCCGCTGCCAAACTCGCCGCAACCGCGCCCGTCAGGATGACGCGGCGCCGCGCCCATGTCGGTGACTCACTCGGCTGACGGGTGCGCAATTGGTCGACGGAGCCGCTGTGGACGCGCTCAAGGCGCCCGAGCACCGCTTCCGCCCGCCCGTATGCTCCGAGATGCCGGATATCGGCCGCAAGCCACAACTCGAACGCCGCCTGCTCATCGGCAGACAGTTTTCCCAAGTCGCGTTTGACGGCCCACTCGGCCGCCTGTCTGTCAATCGCCTGATTTAAAGTCGACATCACCGGTACACACACTCTCCGCTTTAAAAGACGTATGGACTTTCGTTTTCCCTCCCCGACCGAATATTTTCATTAACAGTCGCACACCTATAGCCATGT
>JAATGK010000460.1 GCA_015654715.1 Alphaproteobacteria bacterium | reverse complement strand
TATTTTTGGTGCCGGCCGGCTGCACCGCGACCTCGCGTACCGGCTTACCGTTCAGGGTAATCGCTTTGACGCCTTTGCTGACATGGGCGGGGTTTGACACCGCGATGTCGTAGGTGGCGCCGCGCCAGCGCCGCTTCACGGTGAAGCCATCCCAGTCCGGCGGAATGGCGGGATCGATCGTCAAGTTGGCAAAGCCGGGCCGGATGCCGAGAATCCACTTGGTCACGGCGGTGTAGTTCCACCCCGCGCTACCGGTCAGCCAAGGATGACGAGCGCGGCCATGGCGGGGGTGCTCGGCGCCATAGACGAATTGGCAATAGGAATAAGGCTCCGCCTCGCGGGTCTCGATCTTGTCGTTCTGATTGTACGGCAGCATCGAATCGTAGAAGCGCATGGCGCGGTCGCCTTGACCCAATTTCGCCGCCGCAATCACCGCCCACGGATTGGGATGGGAGAAGATGGCGCCGTTCTCTTTAATGCCTTTGTAGACGCGGCCCATGAAACCGATCTCGTCATTGGGCTTGGAGAACGACGGCTGCAGCAGATGCAGGCCCCAGGGCGTGAAGAGACGCTCGTCCATGGCGTTCAGGGCGCTTTCGGCCCGGTCGCGCCGTGCGGCCTCCGAAACGACCGCCCAGGTGTTACTTTCGATGAAGATCTTGGCTTCCTCGTTGGCGCGAGTTCCGATCTTGAGGCCGGAGGCGGTGGTGCCGCGGGCGTACCATTCGCCGTCCCACAACTCGCGTTCGCAGGCATCGCGCACGTCTTCGGCCATCGCCGCATAGTTCTCGGCGTCCTTGTCACGGCCAAGGAACTTCGCAGCTTCGACGAAAGCTTGCAGCGCCCAGAAATGCAGGAAGCTGACCATGCCGCTTTCGCCGCCGCCAAGGTTGAGGCAGTCGTTCCAGTCGGCGCGCAGGCCTTTGCAGATGCCCGAGCGGCCGACCTGCCGGGCCGAGAAGTCCAGCGCCGCTTTCATGTGCTGCCACACCGTGCCGACGCCGTCGTCGCAATAGGGCACCAATTCGTCGAACAGCGCCGTATCGCCGGTTTCCTTCACGTAGTCGCAAATGGAAGGGATCAGCCAGAGGTGATCGTCCGAACAGGCATGTTCGATGCCGTGGATATAGCTCGCCTTCGACGGCGCATGCGCGATGGTTGGGCTTTTGAATTCCGGCTTTTGCTGCGGCTTGAACCAGGCGGGATCAAACAGGTGCAGGCCGTAGCCGTCGCGCACCTGACCATGCAGCAATTCCACGATGCGCTGGCGCACTTTTTCCGGATTGGTGTGCACCACCGCCATGATATCCTGGCTGGTGTCGCGATAGCCAAGCCCGGTGCGGCCGCCGACTTCGATGAAACTGGCGAACCGGCTCCAATGCACGCAAGTCTCAGCCTGGTACAACGTCCAGATGTTGGCCATGGTGTCGAGGCCTTCATGTGGCGTCTTGGCCTCGAACACGGCGCACTTCTCATCCCAATAGTGCTTGAGATCGGCGAAGGCCGCATCGACCGCCGCAAAATCGGAGTATTTGGCTTTCTTCTCGACCCCCACGGCACGATTGCCGTAGCCGGTCAGGTACACGACACGCCGCGTCTCGCCCGGTGCCAAGGTGATTTTCTTCTGCAAGCTGGCACAGTGATTGCCGGTGAGTTCTTGGCTGCCGCTGCATTTCCCATGCGCCACGGCGATGGGATCGCGCTCGCTGCGGTAATCACCGATAAAGTCTTCGCGCACGCTGTCGAATCCATCGGGCGCAAACGAAGCGGCGTGATAGTGATAGGTCTCCGGCTCGTAATGGAAGTCGTATTCGATCACGCCGTCGCCATAGCTGGAGCCGCTGGCGTAAAGCGACATCTGCAAATTCTGGTTGTCGATCTCGATATGGTGGAAACTCCATTCGAGATAGGAGAACACCGAAATCTCACGCGGCGCGGTGCCGGTATTGGTGATCCGCACATCCCAAATCTCGACGTCATCCTCGCGGGTGATGAAGACGAGCTGTTCGGCGCGGATGCCTTTGTACTCGGCCAAATAGCGCGAATAGGACAGCCCGTGGCGGCATTCGTATTTGGCCTGATCGAGCGGCTTGCCCACCGGTTGCCACGACACGCTCCAGAAATCGTCGTCGGCGTCGTCGCGCAGATAGATCCAGTGTCCCGGCCAATCCATCGGTACGCCGTTGGGACGGAACTTGGTGATGCGGCCGTGCTCGGCATCGCGGAAAAAGCTGTAGCCGCCGCCGTTGTGGCTGAGCACCGCACACATCTCGTGAACGCCGATGTAATTGGTCCAGGAAACCGGCACGTCGACGCGGTCGATCACATATTCGCGGGTTTTATTATCGAAATATCCGTAACGCATGTCACTCTCACGCTGAGGCAAATTGTTTGAGCCAAGTGATCAACTCGGCCGCTTTTTCCGGGCTGTCGGCTTCCGCCGCCAGGCGCAGCACCGGCTCGGTGCCGGAGAAGCGAAGCTGGGCCCAGTTGTCGTTTTCGAGATAAAGCTTGGTGCCATCGATATGGCTGATGTGTTCCACTGCATAACCGGCGACGGCCTTGCACGGGTCGTTCCTGAGCCGCTTCGGGATGGCGATCTTCATTTCCGGGGTCGCCGGGAAATTCTCCTCGGCGCCATAGAGCCGCCCGGTGATCGCCCACACCTTTTCTTGCAGTTCGCTGATTTTGAGTTTGGTGCGCGCCACCATTTCCACCACGATGCCGGAGGCGAAGATGCCGTCCTTGCCGAGAATGTGGCCGCGGATGGTGAGCCCGCCGGAGCTTTCGCCGCCGAGCAGCGCATTGTCCGCCACCATGCCGGAAGCGATATGCTTGAAGCCGACCGGCGTTTCGGTGCACTTCTCGCCGAATGCCTTGGCTAGGCGGTCGAGCAGGTGCGTGGTGGAAAGATTGCGCACCACGCCGCCCTTCTGGCCACGTACTTCGTGCAGATACCAGTAAAGCAGCACCAGCACGTCGTTGAACGAGATGTAGCGGCCGCGATCGTCGAGCAATGCGATGCGGTCGGCATCACCGTCCATGGCGAGCCCGAGATCGTAATGGTCCTGCTGCATCATATTGATCAGATCGCGCATGGCGTCGGCATCGGGCGCCGGGCTCCTGCCGCCGAATAATGGGTTGTGGCGGTTGTGAATGAAGTGGCAGCGGCAACGCGCTTCGGTCAGCAGCGTTTCGAGCGTCAACTGCCCGACGCCGTACATCGGATCGATCGCCAGCTTAAGGCCGCCCTTGCGGATGGCGTCCATGTCGATCAGGGCTTCCACCGCATCGATATATTCGTTGGTGAAGTCCTTCACCTGCACGATGCCCGCTTCAATGGCGAGATCGAGTTCCAGCTTGATGACGTCGGCGGTGGTCAGCGCATTGGTTTCCGCCGCAATCGATTGCGTCTCGTCATCCAAGAGCAGCGAGCCGTCGCCGTGAAAGACCTTCAGTCCGTTCCATTCCGGCGGATTGTGGCTGGCAGTAAATGCCAGCCCGAAACCCGAGCCCAGCATCGCGGTGGCATAATTGATCAGCGGCGTCGGCGCATCTTCGTTGCACAGGATGGTCGGGATGTTGTTGCCGGCAAACACCTCGCAGGAAGCGTCCGCCGCCTGACGCGACAGGAACCGCCGGTCGTAACCGACGATGACGCCCTTTTTCTCGACGCCCTGGCGGGTGATCTCGTTGGCCAGCGCCTGGGAAAGCCGCCGCACGTTGTGCATGGTGAAGCCTTCGCCGATGATGGCGCGCCAGCCGCCGGTTCCGAAGGCGACTTCGTTGGCTTCTTCCTGGCGGTGCGGACGGAACAGCCGCTTTTGCAGGATGAATGCCGCTGCTTCGAGGTCGCCAGCGTCGTTGATGCCGCGCACTTCGTCAGCGTCGTAAAGCTGATAACTATCGACCTTGAGGCCGCTATGCAGAAGCTGCTTGACCGAATCGGTCAGCCGCACTTCACCGCCCTTGGCGGCAATCCGCTTCAGCGTCTCCATGATCGTCGTTGCCCGCACCACATAAGCGCCGACATTGAGTTCGCGGATGGCTTTGGTTTCGTCGTCGGCTTCGGTCTGTTCGACGATGTCGAGAATTTTGCCGTTCTCGTCGCGCCGCACGCGCCCGTATGGCAGATCCTGCGGCACGATGGCGGTGAGCAGCGTCAGGCTCACACCTTTCAGCCGGTGGCGGTTGAGCAGTCCGCGCAGCGAGGCGGGCCTGAGCAGCGGCGTGTCGCCGTAGAGAATGAGAAGATCGCCGTCGAACCCGGCCAGCGCGTCGGCGGCTTGCAGCACGGCGTGACCGGTGCCGAGCGGGGTATCCTGGATGACCAGCGCCGGCTCCCAGCCGACTTCGTTCTGCACCGCTTTCAGCGAGCCCGGCGCGGCCACCACAATGATGTCGCGCGGCGGCACCAAGCCGTTCAGATTGCGGATGACATGGCCGAGCACGGTGGTATCGCCGAGCGGTTGCAGCTCCAGCACTCCGTTTTCGGAAGCGAGGGCTTTTTGACCGGCGGCGAGGATCAGGACTTTTAACGTCATGTTATTTGGCTCCGGAAACGGTGGCTGGCTCGTCCGTGTTGCGGAAGGGCACCAGCCAGGACACGAGGAAGGAGGGGATGGTGGCGGCCATCACCCAGATGAAAAATTCTTGGTAGCCGAGCCTGTCGCTGAGAAAGCCCGAAACCGCCGACGGAATCAGGAAACCGAGGTTCATTAGCGAGGTGGCGAAGGCATAATGGGCGGTACGGTAAGGGCCCGGTGCGATCTGCTGCATCATGAAAAGCTGCAGGCCGATAAAGCCGAAGCCATAGCCGAGATATTCCAGACTCAGCAGGCCGGTGATCAGCGTCAGGTCTTTCGGCTGCACCAGCGCCAGCGCCAGATAGACGGCGAAAGGAATGTTGAATCCAGCGCAGAGCACCAGCAGCGATTTTCTAAGGCCTCGTCCGGCGGTGAAATAGCCGGCGACGATCGAGCCCAGGATGAAGGCGATCGGCGGCAGGATGCCGTACATCAGCCCGATATCTTGGGTGGAAAGCCCGAGCCCTCCGGCGGCACGGGTGGCGCGCATGAACAGCGGCACGATCTTGATCGCCTGGCCTTCGGCAAAGCG
>JAATGK010000193.1 GCA_015654715.1 Alphaproteobacteria bacterium | reverse complement strand
GCGCCAACGTTGACCGCCATGGAGTACGGAACGATCGCGACCTTGGAATAAGTCGGCGACTGGATGTCCTGCACCACCGTATCGATCAGGTTCTTGGCGGCGGTCTTGAGATCGGCTAGACGCGTTCCGGCCATCGAACCGGTGATGTCGAGCGCCACCGCGACCTCGATGTTCATCGAATTGCGTGTGATCACCACCGACGAGGACACCGGCATGGTCGTGATGCCGGCAAGCCGCAGCAGCACAGTCGGCACGGCTACGGTCGAGGTCAGCGTGAAATCCTGGCCGTTCTGCACCACACTGACCGCGTCCGGGGTGCCGTAAGAAGAATCGAGCCGGTAATTGGCGTTGAAGTAAGTTTGCGCCACGGCCGCGGAGCCCGCCGCCGACAAATTGCCCGAAGCGCCGACTGCCAACCCCGCCGCATCGAGCGCCTCGGTCAGATAGGCGCGCACCAGCACGCCGCGCGCGACATCGATGGCGCCGCCCACCGCCAGCGTAACCGGCACCAAGGCGAGGGCATACATGAAGGCGAGGTTGGCGCGGCGGTCCGACGAGAACGCGCGCATCATCGCCGATAGTTTGCGCCACACGGACATGACCGTCAGCTCCGGTTCGGGAGCCGATCATGCAACAAACGGTTTCCGGATACCGGAGTTATTCCGAGCAACGGTTAAGTGATCGTTAGCCTTTCCGACGCAATTCACCGCATGCGTGCGCACGCCGCCCTAGGCGATTGTTATCTAGTGACGCGCAGATTGGTGATCTGCAGGCCGATGTCGTTGAAAGCCTGCTGGATCTGGCCCGAGCTGGTGAGGTCGTAATACTTGCCGTCGCCGGGGGAGGCGCATTTCTGCAGCACCGACGAATTGCCCTGGGCGCCGTTGATATCGACATAGACGGCATAAATGATAACGCCGTCCGCCTTCGCATTGGTGCAGACCAGCGCCATGCGGGCATCGACATCGCTCGATTGCTGGGAACCATTACCCGACCAGCGGTTCTGGGTGTTGAGACCGTCGGACAGAATGATGATGACGCGCTGAGTCTGATCGGGCAGCGCCCCCGGCGAGAGCGGCGCTCCGTCCGTCAGCGCATGCCAGCCCCACACCAGACCAATGGTCTGGTTGGTCGATCCGTTCGCCGACATGGCGTCGATGGCGGTGCTGAGCGTATTCCATTCTTTGGTCAACGTCGTGACCGTTTGGGTGCAACTGCTGTATTGCTCCGCCGGAAACAGACTCGTGGTCCGGCCCGGCACCGGCGACAAATTCGTCACGTCGTAATTGTACTGGGTGTCCGGGCCGATGGGACTGGGGTTGCCGCGATCGGTAACGCAGCCGTTCCAGGTCGCGTGTTTGGCGGGCGTCCAGGTACCGATTGCACCTTTGCAGGAACTCTGGCTGGAGTAGCCGGGAATATTGCAGCTTGCGGCCGTCCAGGTCTTCTTGGCGTCCGTGCAAGACTTCTGCGTGGTATACTTGGAACTGCTGCAATATGCGTCCGTCCAGGTGCCGGCCACCTTGCAGGCGCCAGTAGTCGTTTTGCCAGAGATGTTGCAGGAGCCGTTGGCCGCCTCCCAATCGGTCCAGTCGATCCAGTTGGCGTTGACGCTGCCGATGCCGGCATTGACGTCCTTGGCGAAGGGAATGATGGCGACCTTCACGTCACCGTCTTGACCCGCCGCCCCTTGCAGCATGGCGAGCAGCGAATGGGACGCGGTCTTGAGCGAGGCGATCTTGGTATTGCCCGAGCGGTCGCTATCGGACATCGGGCCCGTGTTGTCGAGCACCAGCGCCACCCACAGCTTGGTCTGGCCGAAAGTGACCGAGCTGGTCGACGTCACGGTCCAATTAGCCAAGCCGGCCATGCGCAACATCGTCGTCGGCATGTTGCATGTGGTGCTTACCGTTATGACTTGGCCCACTTTGGTGACGGTTACTGCGACCGGCGTGCCGTAATCCGAGCTCTGATGGTAGTTGGCGTTGAAGTATTGCTGCGCCAGGGTCTGCATCTGATCGGGGGTGAGATCTTTGGATTGAGCGACCGCCAGTGCTGCCGCATCAAGGGCCTCGTTCATCGAGGTCTTGACCTCGACTGCGCGCGCGTAATCAAGCCCGCCGCCGGCCGCCAGCGTCAGCGGCAACAGCGCGAGCGCGTACATCATCGCGACATTTCCACCGCAGGCGGCCACGAACCGGCGCACCTTTGCGGATAAGAACCGCAGCACAGCATTCCCCATCTGGACCCAGAAAAAGGATGCACCGACGACTTAAAGAATTCGTTCCGATCTGAACGCGCATTTTTAAGTAATGACCGCAGCCCTCCCATTAACCGCTGATTCAGCATCGCCAGCAAAATCGCTACAAACCAGCGCCCGGCGCGCGCCTAATGGTATGCTTCTGCCAAAAGGCGGATGGGGGAGCCGGTGTCGCCATTCATGATGAAGATGCGGGTTCGCGTGCAGAGGCGCCTGCAAAGGGCCGCCTATCGCGTTCGCACGACATCGGCGCACTTTTTTCGGAAAACCGCTGCACACTTTTCCACATTGCGCTCCGGTTCTTCAATTGGTCGCGCAATTTCGCGGAAAACCGCTGTACACTTTTCCGCATTGCGCTCCCGGTCCGGCTCGGCCGCAATCGAATTTGCCTTCATCGCGCCGATCTTCTTTCTGTTCCTGATGGCGACCTTGGAGACCGGCCTCATCTATCTCGGCAATTTCGTACTGCAGAACGCCACCGACGATGCCGCCCGCCAGATTCGCACCGGCCAAGTGGCGGCGTCGGGCATGACCCAAGCGCAGTTCCGCACCCTGATCTGCAACGGGATCGCGCCGCTGCTGGCCTGCGACGCCAACCTGCAAATCGATGTCGAGACATTCACGAGTTTTTCCGCGGCCAACATCACCAATCCGATCCTGGCCAGCGGCGGCCTTGATCCCACACTCAACAATTGGGCCCCGGGAGGGGTGTGCAGCATCGTGCTGGTGCGCACCTTCTATAGCTGGAATGTCGCCACACCGCTGTTGGCGCTGTCCCTGGCGAATATGTCGGGCAGCACTCACCTGCTGACCGCAGCGGCGGCCTTCCGCAACGAACCCTACAACAACACGGTGTCGGGATGCTGAGGCGCGCCGCATCCTATCTGCGCGATCGCAGGGGCCTCGCGGCCGTAGAGTTCGCGCTGATCGCGCCGGTCATGGTGTTCATGTTTTTTGGTGTGGCGGAATTGTCGAGCGGGATCGACTGCAATTCGCGGGTGGCGCGGGTATCCTCGACGGTTGCCGATTTGGTGGCACAATCAACCGCGGTTTCGACGGCCGACACCACCAACATCTTCAACGCGGCCAACGCGATCCTTTTCCCTTACGCCGCGACCAATGCCAAGATCGTGGTTTCGAGCCTCGTCGCCAACGCGAACGGCGTCGTTACCGTCGAGTGGAGTGACGCTCAGAACACGTCGAAGCGCACCAGCCCGCCGGCCAATATTCCCGCCGGCATCGTTCCCGCCAGCACCAGCGTGATTTATGCCGAAGTCACCTATTCCTTCACGCCAGCGATTTCCTATTTCCTCGGCACCGTCAACCTTAAGGGCAACTTCTATTCCAAGCCGCGGCGCAGCGTGAAAGTCACGCATAGCTGATTTTTTGGTCGCGCGACTTATCGGAAAACCGCTGCACACTTTTCCGGTCGCGCTTTTTTGGTCGCGCGACTTGGCGGAAAACCGCGGCACACTTTTCCGGCCGCGCTCCTGGCCGCTCACCCCTTCGACTGCACCGGCCGCATCAAGCCTTCCTGGGTGACCGACGCCACCAGCGCACCGTCGCGGGCGAACAATAGGCCACGATTGAAGCCGCGCGCGCCCGAGGCCGACGGCGAATCCTGCACGAACAACAGCCATTCGTCGATGCGGAACGGGCGATGAAACCACATCGCGTGGTCGAGGCTGGCAAGCTGCACGATGTCGTCGTACCAGCCGATGCCGTGCGGCAGCATCGCGGTGCCGATGATCGACATGTCGGAGGCGAAGGCCGCAACGCAGCGGTGCAGCGCTGGGTCGGCCGGTAACGACCCCGAGGCGCGAATCCACGCCATTTCGTGCGGCGGCCGCTTTTCCGGGTTGAAATAGGGACGCGGGTCGATCGGCCTGGTCTCGATCGGACGCGGCCGGAACGCCAAGGCGGTAAGATCGGGCGGAATGCGGGACGCGATCGCGGCACGCAACTCGGTATCGCTTTGCAGGTC
This sequence comes from Alphaproteobacteria bacterium, assembly GCA_015654715.1. GTDB lineage: Bacteria > Pseudomonadota > Alphaproteobacteria > Micropepsales > Micropepsaceae > Rhizomicrobium. The sequence goes on along the minus strand of JAATGK010000193.1, from coordinate 1,670 downwards.
TTCCGGAGCGGGAACATCGGGACGCTCGAAGGCGTGCTCGTAGCCCGGCTCGTCCTTTTGGAACGATGCTTCCAGCGTAAAGATCGGCCGGCCGTGCTGGATCGCGACCACTCGCCGCGACGTAAAGCTGCCACCGTCACGCGAGCGATCGACTTCGTAAAGGATCGGAACCTTGGGATCACCAGCCCGAAGGAAATAGGCATGCAACGAATGACATAGCCTGCCCTCGACGGTGCGATTTGCCGCCATCAGGGCCTGGCCGAGCACTTGGCCGCCGAAAACGCGCTGGACTCTGTCTTTGGGGCTGATCCCGCGAAAAATGTTCTCCTCGATCTTCTCGAGGTTGAGAAGATCGAGAACTTCCTGGATGGGTGCGCTCATGGCGGAAGGCTAAACGGGGGACGGAGCCGGGCGCAAGCGTGCCGTCGATTGCATTTGCTAGGGCGGCCTCTTCCATATAGGTAACCGGCCGGAACTGGGCCCGGGGCTGAATGCAAAGAAGAACATGGCCAACGAATTGCTTGATCGCGCCGCCCATCAGCGGCCCGCAACCACCAAAAGAGGCGCTTTGGAGCGCCTGTTTACGCTTATGTTTCAGGGCTTTGTCTATAACCAGATCTGGGAAGACCCGGACGTCGATCTGGCCGCACTTGACCTCAAGTCCCACCACCGCTTGCTCACGATCGCCTCGGGCGGTTGCAATGTTCTCAACTATCTGGCTGCTGATCCCGGCCGCATTATTGCCGTCGACCTCAATCCCAATCATGTCGCGCTGACGCGCCTGAAGCTGTGCGCGCTCGCCAATCTGCCGACCTACGAGGACTTCTTCCGCTTTTTCGGCGACGCCAACGACAAGGCCAATCGCACCGCCTACGACACTTATCTCGCCGACAAGCTCGATCCCGAAACACGCCGCCACTGGGAAAAGCGCAATCCCTTCGGCAGCCGGCGGATCAACATGTTCGCGCGCAATTTGTACCGCTATGGCCTGCTTGGACGTTTCATCGGCATTCTGCATGTGGTCGCCAAACTGCACGGCAAGCGGCTCGACGGCATGCTCGAAGCCAAGACACCGGCCGAGCAGCGCGCCGCTTTCAACCGCTTGATCGCGCCGCTGTTCAACAACCGCTCCATCCGCCTGTTGTCGAAGAGCCCGGTGTCGCTTTACGCCCTCGGCATTCCGCCGGCGCAATACGACGAACTGGTCGGTCCCCATGGCAATGTGATGGCCATCTTGCGCGAACGGGTCGAACGGCTGGCTTGCGACTTTCCGATTCATGAAAATTATTTCGCCTGGCAAGCGTTCGGACGTGGCTACGACACCGCCCATCGCGAAGCAGTGCCGGCGTACCTGCGGGAAGACGTCTACGAGAAGATCAAGACGCGCACGGGTAAGGTCGAAGTCCATCACGCCATGCTGACCGATTTCCTCAACAAGCAAGACGCGCAATCGCTGCACCGTTTCGTGCTGCTCGACAGCCAGGACTGGATGAGCCCGGCGCAATGTTCTTCGCTATGGGCCGAGATCGACCGCACCGCCGACACCAAGGACGCCCGCGTCATCTTCCGCACCGCCGGTGCCGACAGCCCGCTGAAAAAGAAGCTACGTCCTGGCCTGCTCGACCCGTGGCATTATCTCGAAGCAGAGAGCAAAGCGTTCCACGCACAGG
>JAATGK010000142.1 GCA_015654715.1 Alphaproteobacteria bacterium | reverse complement strand
TCAGAGAACGTAAGCGATCATAACGTGTTGCTTGATTAGTCGTGCTGAAATCCGAAGACCTCAGACACATGGCAAGCAAACCGCCGCCCACGTTCCCCTTCCTTCAATCACAATGTCAAAGAGCCCGACTGGTTCGAAAAAAACCGTTTCTTTTCAGTCGTTTCGTCGGCGGCGGCGTCGCGCAGCGCGTCGGCGAGGGGGCGGGTTATAGGGGGGGGACCTGCCCCTGTCAAACGCTAAAGCGCGGATTTTTTCGTTTTTTTCTGGGGTGCCTGTGGATAGAGCCAAGCCGCCGCAGGAGTCGCACGCTGGATTCCATTAGTAGTGCCCCTCTACGCAATATGTTGCGATAATTACGCGCCAACGTGCATGAATCCGCCACGGCACGCAGCACAGCCGGGCGTACCTGTCGCAGGCAGATATTCTTCCGATCGGCACTTTTGTGCGTTCGGCGCTATTAATGGGTGCTTCCAGGGTGCTCGCGGACGCTTGTTTTCTCTCGGCTGCGCCGCCGCTTGCCGCGAAGGCCCAAAAGACTGACGCTCAGCAGCGTCGGTTTCCATGCTTAACCAAGGAATAGTGCATCCGTGTTGAACCGCCGCGAACTTCTAGCTTCCGCCGCCGCCGTTAGCCTTATACCTGCCGCCGCCGAACCAGCCGCCAGCCCCGCCGAACAAGCCAACGTGCTCTACGCCACCTTTATCGACGAGATGATGGAGGCGGCGCCGGAATTCGCCACCAGTATGGGGCTCGATACCGGAGCGAAGTCTTATTTGCGCCGCCGGCTTGCCAAGCACTCGCTGGCCGGACGCCAAGAGCGCAAGCGCCTCGGCGCCAGCATGCTGGCGCGGCTGGAGAAGGTGAACCGCAAGGCGCTGACCGGTCAGGACGCCACCAATTACGATGCCGTCCTCTATGGCCTCCGCCAAGAAGACGCCATCGCGCGGCGTTTCGCTTATGGCGATTCCGCCAATCCCTATGTCGTGCAACAGCTCGGCGGCGCCTATCAACAGGGACCCGATTTCCTCGACAGCCAGCATCCGATCGAGACCAAAGCGGATGCCGACGCCTATCTGGCGCGGCTCGAAAGCTTTGCGGCGACGCTCGACGAGGACAGCGAGGTTGTGCGCCATGACACCGGCCTCGGCGTGATCCCACCCGATTTCGCCCTTGCCAGTGCGCTGACCCAGATGGCAGCGCTGCGCGCCACGCCCGCGGAAAAGTCGGTACTGACGGCGTCGCTGGCACGGCGCACCGCCGACAAACACATCGACGGCGATTGGGGCGCCCAGGCGGCGGCGATCGTCAGCGGCAAGGTCTATCCCGCCCTCGACCGCCAGATCGCCCTGATGACGGAATTGAAGGCCAAGGCGAGCCATGACGCGGGCGTCTGGAAACTGCCCGACGGCGAAGCCTTCTATGCCCTGGCGCTGGAAAACCAGACCACCACCAAGATGAGCCCGGCCGAGGTGCACCAGCTCGGCCTCGATGTGGTGGCGGAGTGCACGGCGCAAAGCGACGCGATTATGAAAGCGAACGGGCTTTCGCAAGGCACGGTCGGGATGCGGCTGCGCGCGATGTTCCTCGATCCCAAGTTCCGTTATGCCAACACCGACGCGGCCAAGGAAACGCTGATCGCCGATCTGAATGCCAAGCTGGCAGAGGTGACGAATCTGCTGCCGCGCTACTTCCGCACCCTGCCGAAAGCCGGCGTGCAGGTGAAACGGGTGCCGAAATACATCGAAAGCGGCGCCCCCGGCGGCTACTACCAGAACGCCACGCTCGACGGCAAACGCCCCGGCACCTACTACATCAATCTGCGCGACACCGCCGAAGTGCCGAGCTGGACGCTGCCCACCCTCACCTTCCACGAAGCCATTCCCGGCCATCATTTGCAGATTTCCATCGCGCAAGAGACCTATCTGCCGCTGATTCGGCGCATCGGCGGCTACAACGCTTATGTCGAGGGCTGGGCGCTTTATGCCGAACAGCTGGCGGTGGAAATCGGGCTCTACGACCACGACCCTTGGGGCCACATCGGCCAGCTCCACGATGCCATGCTGCGCGGCGTGCGCCTGGTCATCGACACCGGCCTGCACCAGATGCGCTGGACCCGCGAACAGGCGATCAAATACTATGTCGACACCCTGGGCGATCCCGAAAGCGGCGCGATCTCGGAAGTGGAACGCTATTGCGTCTGGCCGGGACAGGCGTGCGGCTACATGGTGGGCAAACGCGTCATCCTCGCCCAGCGAGACAAGGCGAAGGCGGTGCTAGGGCCGCGCTTCGATCTCAAGGCCTTCCACGACGCCGTGCTGAAACCCGGCGCCCTGCCGCTCGACGAATTGGCAAGTGTCGTCGACGCCTATATCGCCAGCGCCAAGGGGTGAAAGCTTATCCGGCGGCGGCGATGAACTCGCGCAGGTTAGACGCCTCGCGCGTGGTTTCTTCGACGTGCGTCTTGACCACGTCGCCGATCGATATGATGCCGCAAAGCTGGCCGGCGCCATCGACCACCGGCACATGGCGGAAGCGGCCCTGGGTCATCATCTCCATCAGCGCTTCGACGGAATCGGCTTCGGTGCAGGTGGCGACCTGGCGCGTCATATAAGTGGCGACGGGTTGGGCCAGCGCCCGCACGTTTTCGGTGGCGATCGCCCGGATGACATCGCGCTCCGACAAAATGCCGGCAATGCCGCCGCTCGCATCCTTCACGACAACGGCGCCAATGCGCTTGGCCGCGAGCAGAACCGTGGCGTCGAGGATGTTGGCGTCGGCCGGCAGGAACATCACGTCCCTCCCCTTCGCGCCAAGAATGTCGATGACATGCATGTGTTGCTCCCTGATCGTTTGACGGCAACGCCGCTGGCGGGGCCTTATAACCGACGCCGCCGAAGGGGCGTTCCGTCTGCCTGATCCCGATAACCCTGAGGCTGCCCAAGTTGCGGCGCTAAGGCAAGAGTTAGCCTAATTCTAAATTTAACATACTGATTGGTTTGACGATTGTGCGATCGTATCAATCGCCTCGGACGATCGGTCGCCGCCTTTGCGTACACTTCGGGTGCCGCCGCCCCTGGCTGCGGCGACGCTGTTGCTGGCGCGGCGCATGTGGACAAATTACCCTTTTGCAGCTGGCGAGCGACAGACGGCGCGCGGCGACCTTGACGCTCTCCGCCGCCTAGACGAAAAGAGGCGCGCCAGAACCGCGGCAACCGTCGACGCCCCCTTAACTCAAGGAGGTGTAGAGGGAGGCCGGGTCCGGTAGTGCCCGCCGGGGCCAAAGAGCTGTTTTGCCCACCCCCGGAGTTGGTGCTAAGTGCCTGACTCAATTACTGCGGAGCTGTGGCCGAGAGGCTGAAGGCGGCGGTTTGCTAAACCGTTATAGGGTTGTAAAGCCCTATCGAGGGTTCGAATCCCTCCGGCCCCGCCAAAATTCCTTCCCAGGCTGCCTCACAGCATCCCGCAAACCCTTCAAAAACCCAATAAAATAGGGCATATTCTGCACCGTGCCGTCCAAGGACGTTTCCTGCCATCTCAACCGGCTGGGGGCATATTTGGGGGCACATTGGAAATCCGGCAGAGGAAATGTGCCCCCATGCCCCTTACCGACGCGGCCTGCAAAGGTGCTCGCCCGAAGGACAAGCTATATAGAAGGGCTGACGGCGGCGGCCTGTATTTGGAGGTCACGCCCAGCGGCGGCCGGTACTGGCGGCTGAAATATCGCTTCCTGGGCAAAGAAAAGCGGCTGGCTTGCGGGGTCTATCCCGAAACCTCCCTCGCCGAGGCCCGCGAAAAGCGGGCCGTCGCCAAGAAAATGCTCGCGGATGGGATCGATCCCTCCTCTGCCAAACAGGATCGAAGGCAGCTTGCTGAAATAAATGCCGCCAATACGTTCGAGGCTGTGGCTCGCGAATGGCATGAGCGGAACCGGGAAAAATGGACGCCGAATTATAGCCAGGATATTTTGCACCGGCTGGAAATGGACATCTTTCCTGTGATCGGCCAGCGCCCAGTCGCAGATATTTCGCCGCTAATCGTCTTGAACGCGCTCAAGAAGATTGAAAACCGCGGGGCGGGCGAAATGGCCCGCCGAGCGGGGCAATACTGCGGGCAGATATTTCGCTACGCCGTGGTGACGGGCCGGGCCGAACGTAACCCCACCACCGACTTGAAAGGCGCCCTCAAGCCGGTCCGGCATGGCCACTTCTCGTCCATAGAGCCGGAAGACCTGCCGGAGTTCCTGAACGCCCTCGGCCGGAATGATGCCCGGCTCTATATCCTCACCCGGCTTGCGATCCGGCTGATGCTGCTCACCTGCAGCGCGACAAACAGGGTGAGAGAGCAGCGACAATCAGGATGAGAGATGCCGCCGGCCAGCCCTCCGGCGAAGGGAGGGCGTAGCCCGACCGGAGGCGGAGGGCTGGCCGGAAGCGTTTCTTGAAGGGCGCCGTCTGGT
>JAATGK010000439.1 GCA_015654715.1 Alphaproteobacteria bacterium | reverse complement strand
TGGCACCTGCCGTTATGCTGGTGGCCGACGAAAGCCTGAAAGGCGCCCCGCGCGAAGGCGTCCAGCGCCGACTCGAGGATTGGGTCACCAAGCGCGTTGCGGCCAAACTGGAGCCGCTGGTCGCCTTGCAGGGCGGCATCGACGCCAAGCCCGGCACCAAAGACGCCCTGCCCGGCGACGCCCGCGGCATCGCCCACCGGCTGTGGGAAAATTTCGGCTCGATCGATTTTCCGCGCGCCGATTTGCGCGGCGATCGCGGCGGGATCATGCGGGCGCTGCGCCCTTATGGCGTCTGGTTTGGACGGCGGGCGGTCTATCTGCCGAAACTGCTGCGCCCCGAAGCGGCGAACCTGTTGGCGATGCTGTGGGGCGTCTGGCAGAAAGAAGACAATATCCCGAGCCTGCCGCGCGCCGGTCTTACCAGCTTCGACAGCGAGGCGCCGGACGGTTTCCTCGCCGCCGCAGGCTTTCGCAAATTCGCCGGCCGCGCCATCCGCCTCGACATGCTGGAGCGGCTCGAAGACGTGCTGGAAAAGGCGCTGGTGGAAGGCTCCACCACCGACGACCTGAACCCTAAGCTGGTGTCGCTGCTCGGCTGCGGCAACGACCAGCTCAAAGAGGTGCTCGACGCGCTGGCCTGGCAAACGCTGGAAGTCGCCGACGGCAAACACGTCTGGCGCCGCGGCCTGCCCAAGCCGATCCGCCGCCAGAGAAAACAGCCGCGTGAAAAGAAAGCGCCGGAAGAGGTGAAGATCACCGTCAATCCGGATTCGCCCTTCGCGAGCTTGGCGGGTTTGTTCGGGGGCAAATGAGCGAAGAACGTCTCCGGCTCGACAAGTGGCTGTGGTGCGCCCGGTTCTATCGCACCCGGGAGTTGGCGGCGGCGGCGTGCACCAAGGGGCACATCCGAATTAACGGCTTCCGGGTGGAGAAAGCCGGACGCGAAGTCCGGCCGGGGGATGTCCTCACCCTGCCCGTCAACCATGATGTGATGGTGATCCGGGTGCTGGCAGGCGCCACCCGCCGCGGTCCGGCGACGGAAGCGCGGACGCTCTACGAACCGGTGGCAGACTAGAGCGGCGGACGTTGCGGGAAGCGGCCCTTGGCTTTCTTGCTCTCTGCATATATGAATCATACACGAATCATATATCGAGATTGCCATGGGCATTGTCAACATAGACGACGATTTGCACGATCAGCTGCGCCGGGCGAGCAAAGTGGCGTGCCGTTCGATCAACGCGCAGGCCGCTTATTGGATCAAGCTCGGCATGCTGTGCGAGACCAATCCGACGCTCTGTTTCACCGAGATCATGGCGCGCGAACTGGCGTCCGCAGGCGTTTCGGCTCCGTCGCTGGCCGCGAATGAAGCATGACGAAAGAGCCGCACGAACTGGCGTTGCTGGCCGAATCCGGCCGCCTGCTGGCGTCGGTGTTCGAACGTATCGACCAAACATCGCTCGCCGGGGCGTCGACGCTTCAGATCAACGACATGGTCGAGCGGTTCATCGTCGACGACCTTAAAGCCCGGCCCGCGAGCAAAGGCCAATATGACTTCGGTTTCGTGTTGAATTCGTCGGTGAACGAGGTGGTCTGCCACGGCGTTCCTTCGGCCGCCGACGTGCTTCACGAAGGCGACATCGTCAATTTCGACATCACGCTGGAAAAGAACGGCTACATCGCCGATTCCAGCAAGATGTATCTCGTCGGCAAGGTGCATCCCGTCGCCAGAAGGCTGGTCCAGACCACCTACGACGCCATGTGGATGGGCATCCGGGCGGTTCGCCCTGGCGCGCGGCTTGGCGATATCGGCTGGGCGATCGAACGCCATGCCAAGCGGCACGGCTATTCCGTGGTGCACGACTATTGCGGCCACGGCATTGGGCGCGAGATGCATGAAGAACCGCAGATCATGCACTTCGGAAAGCCGGGAACCGGCCTCCTCCTGCGCCCAGGCATGGTCTTCACGATCGAGCCGATGATCAACCGCGGCCGCCGGGGGGTGCGAACCGAAGCCGACGGCTGGACGGTCGTGACCAAAGACGGCTCGCTTTCCGCCCAGTTCGAGCACACCGTGGCCGTGACAGAGTCCGGCGTGTCGGTGCTGACGCTGCGTCCTGACGAGCCGGCCGCGAGCGCTTTATGAGCCGATGAAAGAGCTGCGCTCGGCTATCTAGATAACCCACCCTCCCCTTGAGGGCAGGGGAATCGCATATGGGATTTGAGGGCCTATTGCGTGTGGCCACGAACAGGATTCTGAAGACGTCTTCCGCATTATGGAGGGTGTCGG
>JAATGK010000173.1 GCA_015654715.1 Alphaproteobacteria bacterium | reverse complement strand
GTGCTCGATGCCCTGGTTGGCGCGGGCGCCAATCAGATCGGCGGCATCAGCTTTTCGATTCATGATCCCAAACCGCTGCTGGCCGAGGCGCGCGCCGGTGCGGTAAAGGACGCGCTCGACAAGGCGACGCTTTACGCCAAAGCGGCGGGCGTCACGCTCGGGCCGATTTCGTCGATCGACGAAGGCGGCAGTCAGGCGCCGCGGCCGGTTTTCGCCAAGGCCATGATGCGCGGGCTTGCCCAAGACGTACCGGTTGCCGGCGGTGAAGAATCGGTCTCGGCCAGCGTCTCGATCACCTGGCTCATCAACTGACAAAAAGAAGCCGGGAAACGATCTCCCGGCTTCTTCATTTCCATAAAGACCAGCGCCTATTTCTGCAGCTTCTCGATCTGGTCCATCAGCCCGTTCATGCGCGCCAGCAGCGCCTTGTAAGGAGCGGGCGTTGCCATATCGAGACCGGCTTTCTTGTAAAGCTCGTAGGGATAATCCGAGCCGCCGGCCTTCAGCATATTTATGAAGCGGTCGCGGGTCTGGGCATCGCCGGCTTCGATGCCTTTGGTGAACACCGCCGCGCCGACCATCGAGGTGGCATATTGATAGACGTAGAAGCCATAATAGAAATGCGGGATGAACGCCCATTCGACGCAATAGGCGGGGTCGATCTTGGTCACGCCCTTGTCGTCGCCGTAATAGCGCTTGAGCAGGCCGCAATAGATCTCGCTCATCTTGGCGCCCGATAGCGCCTTGCCCTTCTCCACTTCCTCATGAATGGCAAGTTGGAATTCGCCGAACATGGTCTGACGGAAGAAGGTGGTGCGGATCAGCTCCAGCTCCTGGCCGAGGTAGTAGAGCTTTTCGGCCTTGGTGGCGGCGTGTCCGACCATGTAATCGGCGAGCAGGAATTCATTGGAGATGGACGCGGTCTCGGCAGTGAAGGTCGAGTAGTTCGAATTTTCGTAAGGCTGGTTCGCCGTTGTCAGCAGGGTGTGAACGCCATGGCCCCACTCATGCACGAAGGTCGACAGCGAATAATAGTCGTCATTGTGATTGAGCAGCAAATAGGGGTGCACGTCATAAGCCGCGCCCTGCATATAGGCGCCGGGATATTTGCCCGCCGTCGGCAGCACATTCATCCAATGGCCGGCAAAGCCTTTTTGCAAAAGCGCGGTGTATTCCGGACCGTAGGCGGAGGTCACCAAAAGGCCGATGCGCTCGCTCTCGGCGACGTCGAATTTCGGCAGGCCGGTGGCCGGGAACATCGACGGATACATGTCGTAATAGCCGAGGTCGCCCTCGATGCCGAGCAGCTTCTTGCGCAGTTTCAGATAGCGATGAAAGGTCGGCAGGCCCGCATTGGCCTGCGCCACCAGCTGGCGATAGACGCCTTCCGGCATATTGTCCGTGAACAGAGCATCCGCCAGAGCGTTGGGGAAGTGGCGCACCTTGGCGTCGAATTCCAGGCCCAGAACCTGGGTATTCAGCATGGCGCCGAAAGTGCCTTCATACTTCTTCCAGGTGCCCCAGAAGGTGTCGAACACGCGCTTGCGGTCTTCGCGATTGGCCGATTGGCGGTACTTGCCGTAAGTGGCTTGGTCGAGAGAGTCGATCTTGGTGCCGTCGCTCAAACTCACCGCCGGGAATGGCAGTTCGCCCGAGCCGAGCTGGCTGTAGATGTTGTCGGGCTGGGCGAGCAGATTTCCCGCCGCCGCCATCACGCCTTCGGCTTCGGCGCCCAGGGTATGGGGAGCATTGCGCAGGATGTTGTCGAGCAGGAAGCCGAAGCGCCTCTTCAGTTCGGGGCTTGTGGCTTCAAACGCCTTCACCTTGTCGGCGCCGACGGTCAGGACTTCTGGCATCAGCCAGGCGGTCTTTTCGCCCAACCGCGAGACCAGCGTCTGGGCCAGTTGACGGCGCTCTTGGTTTTGCGAAACGCGGACGTCCTCGTAGCCTTTGAGCGAGGCATAGACCGACAGCCGGTCGACTTCGCGGCGAACGTCGCTGATCGCCGTCAGGGCGGCGAGCATGTCGCCGGCGCTGTTGCCGAGGGTGCCTTTGTAACGGTCGAGCTTTTCGATCGTGGCGGTGGTGGTGTCCTTGGTTTTGGTCCAGGCGTCGGCTGAGGGATAAAGCTCGGTCAAGTCCCACATCGTGTTGGGTTCGGCGGCAGCGGCGGGCACCAGCGCGGTCGAAAGGACCAGCGCGGCGGCAAGGGTAAATCGTTTCATGCAAGGTTCCCCAGAATGGCTTTAGGCGCCTTTTACGCTATGCTGAGTCTGAAGACATTCACATTCGCGTTGGCGTGTCCGCGGCAGCGGGTGCGGCGCCAAAATTGCTAGGAGTTAATCATGAAACGAGTGCTTTTGGGCGTGGCTTTGGGGCTGATGACGGGGGCGGCCGCGGCCGCACCGGCGCCCCATTTGGCGATCGCCAGCATGGCCGATCTGCCGGTGGTGGAGCGCCAGCCTTATAACGAAACCGCCGATGCGGAAGCCGCCGTCAACGCCGCCTTTGCCCGCGCCAAACAAAGCGGCAAGCGGGTCCTGATCGACCTCGGCGGCAATTGGTGTCCCGACTGCGTCGTGCTCGCCAACATCATGCAGCTGCCGCAGATGAAGCCGTTCATCAAAAATCACTTCGAAGTGGTGGCGGTGGATGTCGGCCGCTTCGACAAGAATCTCGCCATTCCGGCGCGCTTCGGCATTGTGCAGCGGCTCAAAGGCGTGCCGTCGGTGATCATCGCCGAACCCGACGGCAAGTTCGTCAACCAAGGCAACGTCTCAGCCTTGTCCGATGCCCGCCACATGACACCGCAAAGCGTCGCCGATTGGCTGGCGCAGTGGGCGAAATAGAACGGGTACCGGGCACGTCGGGCATCGGATTCTGGCGGCGGAAAGGATGACTATGCAAATCAAGGCAAAAGACTTTCGTGTCGGCGAAGGCGCGACCGTCGATCTCAAGAAGTGGCCGACCAAAGTCGAGCCCGTGTACAAATCGAAGAAGCAGTACAAGAAGCTTCTCGTCGAACACGTCGCTGAGCTGAGCGCGCAGCAGCAACTGCTGTATGCCGACAATCGCTATGCGATCCTCTTGATCTTTCAGGCGATGGATGCGGCCGGAAAAGACGGCGCCATCCGGCATGTGATGTCCGGGGTCAATCCGCAAGGCTGTCAGGTGTTCAGCTTCAAGCATCCCAGTGCCGAGGAATTGGAGCATGATTTTCTCTGGCGCACGACGCGCAATCTTCCGGCACGCGGCGACATCGGGATTTTCAACCGGTCGTATTACGAAGAAGTGCTGATCGTGCGCGTGCATCCTGAACTCCTCGCTGGCGAAGGGCTGCCGGACCAGCCGCATCACGACAAGGACGTGTGGAAGGACCGTTACCGCTCGATCGTGGATTTGGAAAAGCACCTGCACGAAAACGGCACCCGCATCGTGAAGTTCTTCCTGCATCTTTCCAAGGAGGAACAACGCAAGCGCTTTCTGGCCCGCATCGACGAGCCGGAAAAGAACTGGAAATTCAGTTCCGCCGACATCGAAGAACGGAAATACTGGAAAGAATACATGGAAGCCTATGGCGCCTGTCTTGCCGCCACCAGCACCGCGCACGCACCCTGGTATGTCGTCCCCGCCGACGACAAGGAAAACGCCCGGCTGATCGTGTCGCAAATCGTGCTCGATACCCTCGCCGGGCTCGACATGGCGTATCCGAAAACTACGCCTCAGCGCCGCAAGGAACTGCTCGCGATCCGCAGGCAACTGGTGCAGCGGGAGAAGTAGAGCGGCGCGCGTACAAAAGGATTCCTCATCCTGAGACGCCCTTTGGCCCTCGCCCTTCGAGACGCGAACGCTCCTCAGGGTGAGGGCCAAAGGGCGTCTCGAAGGATGATCCCGTCAGAACGCCTGCTGCTCCAATTTATCGGCGCGTCGCGACTTGTGATGGCTGCAGCGCGGCGGTTTCCCGGCACGTGATGTTACCGGTCCCGACCGGGCTCGGCAGCGACGTCAGCACTTGTTCCAGCGGCCGGCCAGCAGCAGCTTCGAAATTCGCCGCCACCCGGGCGCAAAACAGCATGTCGCGCAAGGCGCGCAGCGAGGCGTTGTTGGCGAGTTCCGTCTTGTAGAGATTGTAGTCGTCGGAGCCGCGGCGCGGATTTGCCGTGACGAAAAACGCCATCAGTGCGCGGTCGGATTCCAGCAGCGCGGCGCGGTGCGACAGCACAAAGTCGTTATAAGCGCCCGCCGCTTTGCACAGCAGTCCCGCAACCATCATCTCCTGCTGCAACGCCGCCGTCCGCAGCGCCGCCGCATCCGCCGGCCGCTCGCATACTGGTGCCGCCCAAGCCCCCGTGCCCATCAACGCCAATGCCGCCGCCAGTACTGCAATACTTTTCCGCATGACACGTTCTCTCCAGCCTGATCCCGTGGAGAGTTTACGCCGCGTAAAAATAAGATGTAATACAAACAACCTGATGGGCCTAACCGGTCCTGCCGGCACCCGCTATAGTTTCTATAAACCTATCTGCAACCACGTTTCTTGCGGTTGTTTCGCGGCATTTTATTCAATCGGCGCCAATCGTCAGTCTTCACTCGTCGGGATCGGTGGCGGTGAACGGCGAGCAGCACGGCTTGATCACGGCATGGAATTCCATGAACTCCGCGCGCGTGCCGTCCGGATCGTACATATTGAACTGCCATTTGCCGTCGGCGCCGATCTTGGGCCCGTCGGATTTCGCCGAGATGCGCTCGCCGCCGGCCAGGATGGTCACGGTCTTCTCCATGCTGCCGACGCCGAGCGCGAAATGGTTGAGCACGCCAGCGTTCGATTGATCCATGGCGGCGGGGATGCCGGTCTTTTCCGGTCCCGCGACGAGCATGTATTCCATCCAATCGCGCCCGTCAGGCACCTGCTGTGAGATCCACGCTGGGTGCTCGGGATGCATGCCGCCCGCCCAATAGCCGCGGAAGCCCAAAAGCTTGCGATAGAACCCATCCTCAAGCGCCTGATCGTGTACGATCATGCCGACATGGATGATGTGGCCGCTGAGCGGATTGACCGGCACATCGGCGAGTTGTTTGGGAAGTTCGACAAACTGGACCTTGTTGCCTTCGGGATCGGCAACCTCGAACCATTTGCTGCCGTCCGCTCCGGTCGTCAGCTTGGGCGGCACGGCGATGTGATTGGCTTTCAGATAGACCCGCATCGCCGACGCATCGGCGGTGACATAGGCGGCGTGCGCCATGCGGTTTTTCGGCGCCGCATTGGCCGGCAGCGGCAGCACTTCAACAAATTGTCGTGGGTTGAAGTAATAGCGCACCCCGGCCGCGTCTTCGGGATCGCCTCGTTTCACGGCGCCAAGCTTCACCGTGTAGAACGCGTCCGACTTGGCCATGTCGGCGGAATAGATCGCCAGATGCGAAACGGCGGTGATGGCGGGGCGCACCGGTGCGGCAACCGCAAATCCGGTCAGCGCCAGCGCGAGAACGAGGCTGTAAGCGGTCTTCATGGCGTGCTCCTTGGTGCTTCGTCGTAGCTAACGAAGGAAATCTGTTTGCTGTCGGCCGACCAGCACGGCGAATCGAAGGTTCCCTGGCCACCGACCAGCCGGGTCAGGACGCGCACGCTGCCATCGGCGAGCGAATAAAGCCGCAAGGCAACGTCCTTGTTCAGCGGATGGGAGGCGGTGGCTTCGCCTTGGACATAGCTCAGCATCGCGATCCATTTGCCGTCGGGCGAGGGATGCGGATACCAATTGTCGAAACCGTCCTTGGTCACCTGTTCGAGGCCGGAACCATCGGGCCGCAGGCGCCAGATCTGCATCGC
>JAATGK010000385.1 GCA_015654715.1 Alphaproteobacteria bacterium | reverse complement strand
TGGTGCTGTTCCATTTCTGCGAAGGCCACAGCTATCGCGGCATGGACACAGCCATCTGCAGTACGAGCTGGTGGCATTATTTCTTCACCTGTTCGAAGTGGTTCGATCTGCTGGTCGCCCGCGGCTATGTCTGGGTCGAGTTCTTCTTCGCGCTGTCCGGTTTCATCCTGGTCTATGTCTACGGCGCGCGGGCGCGGGATTTTTGGAACCGCGGCACCTATCTCAAATTCCTGAAAACCCGGCTGGCGCGGCTTTATCCGGTACATTTCGTGACCCTGATCACGATGCTGCTCTTGATGTGGACGTTGAACCAATTGTCCTATTGGGGCGGCTATCTGTCGATCTACCACCAGCCGTGGCCGCCGATTAACACGTGGCCCAGCTTCGTCGCCAATTTGTTTTTGGTGCAAGGCTGGAACCTGTTTCCGTGGCTGACCTGGAACGGCGCTTCGTGGTTCGTATCGGTCGAATTCGCGCTGTGCCTGTTGTTCCCGCTTTACGTGCTGCTGTCGCGCGGACGCTGGTGGTTGGGACTGGCGCTGATCGGTTTCGGCATTTCCTGGCTGACGTTACTTGCCATCAACTCTAGGCATGGCCTCGACATCACCTATCACGACGGCGTTTTCCGCGGCATGGCCGGATTTGCAATCGGTGTCGGCCTGGCGATGCTGTACCGGCAGGCAAAAAAAGCGGGCATCGACCGATTGCCGGACTGGGTGTTCCACGCCGCGCAAAGCGTCGCGCTCGCCTATCTGTTGTGGGCGATCTATGGCACCGGCTGGTCGCACACGGTGAACGATCTGTGGCTGGCGACGGCGCTATACGTGTCGATCTTCGTCATCGCCTTCGATCGCGGTTTTTTGGCGAAAGCGCTGGCGACCAAAGGGCTGGTGCGGCTCGGCGAATGGTCCTACGGCGTTTACATGGGCCAGACCTTTTGGCTGCAAGCGATCCGTTATTTCGAACAGCGCTGGTATCCGCCTGGCGACACGCTGATCCTGGGCGCGCGCTTTTCCGACCTGATGTGGTGGACTGAACCGTTCCTGCTGGTCGGGATGTGTATCGTGTGGGGCGCGGTTCTGACGAAAACCGTGGAACATCCCGCCAACACCTGGCTGCGGCAGCATTGGCGTCGCGGCGATATCAAATCACTAGGATGACATTTCGAGACCCTTGCGGATTTCTGCCGTCACCCAATCGAGGAAAACGCGCACGCGCGGATTGATCAGCCGGTTGCGGGGAAACAACAGCGATACCGGCATCGGCGTCGGCGGTGTGCTTTCGAGAACCGGCACCAGCGCGCCGCGCGCAAAAGCTGCGGCGACGCCGTAACGCGGCACCTGAATCAGCCCAAGCCCGAGACGGCAAGCTTCGCGATAGGTCTCCGCGCCGTCGACCGTCAACGCCGCCGGCAGCATCACCGTTTTGCGGTCGCCCGCGACCATGAACTCCAGCGGCAGCACCCCGCCCGTAGCCGACGAACGGAATCCGACCATGCGATGACCGCCGAGACGATCCCAGCTTTCGGGCATGCCGAAGCGCGCAATGTAGGCAGGCGCGGCGCAGGTCACTTCCGGCAACTCCGCAACGTGGCGCGCCACCAGATCGGTATCGGCGACGGACCCCGCGCGCAGCACGCAATCGACACCCTCGGCGAGAGGATCGATGAAGCGGTCGGTTTCGCTCATGACGACGGTGAGGCCGGGATAGTCCGCCAGAAAGCGCGGCAATGCCGGCAGAATGAACCGGCGCGCCAACGTCCCCTGCACGTCGATGCGTAGCGTGCCCTTGGGCTTGGCACCGCGGAAGGCGGTCTCGGCATCCTCGATGTCGGCCAGAATGGCGAGGCAGCGCTGGTGATAAGCTTCGCCGTCGGGCGTCAGGCGTACCCGGCGGGTGGTACGCTCCAAGAGACGAACACCGAGGCGCTTCTCCAGCCGCTTGACCGCATCGCTGACCGTCGAGGCCGGCACGCCGAGGTCCGACGCAGCGGCGGAAAAGCTGAGCCGCTCGGCCACCCGGGCAAAGATCTGCATCGCCTCCAAACGGTCCATTATTCGTAATTTCCGGATAGAATAGCCGAGTTATGCCAGATTAACCGGATGACTGGAATAGATATCTTGCAGGCGATTTCAGACAAGGAAACTTTCATGCCCAACAAGATCGCTCTCATCACTGGTGCCAGCCGCGGCCTCGGACGCGCTATGGCCGCCGCCCTCACCGCCAAAGGCGTCACCGTGATCGGCACCTATCACAGCAACAAGACCGAAGCGGAAGCCACCGCCGCCGCCATCGCCGCCCACGGCGGTAAGGCCATCTTTCTGCAACTCGATACCGGTGCAGTGGCGAGTTTCCCCGCTTTCGCCGCGGCGCTGCGCAACGTCCTGGCGGCAGAGGGCCGCGACCGCTTCGATTTCCTCGTCAACAATGCCGGTACCGGCCTTCATGCGCCGTTCGCCGAAACGCGCGAGTCCGATTTCGATGCGTTGATGAATATCCACTTCAAAGGGGTTTTCTTCCTCACCCAGACGTTATTGCCCTTGATCGAAGACGGCGGGCGCATCGTCAATCTGTCGAGCGGACTGGCCCGCTTCTGCCAGCCCGGCTCTTCGGCCTATGCCGCGATGAAAGGGGCCGTGGAAGTGCTGACCCGTTATCTCGCCAAGGAACTAGGACCGCGCGGCATCGCCGTGAATACCGTGGCGCCCGGCGCCATCGAGACCGATTTCAGCGGCGGCCGCGTGCGCGACGACAAGAACGTCAACGCCTTTATCGCGGGTGTTACCGCGCTCGGCCGTGCGGGCCTGCCCGAAGACATCGGTGGCGCCGTCGCCGCGCTCTTGAGCGACGAATGCCGCTGGATCAACGCCCAGCGCATCGAAATTTCCGGCGGCATGTTCGTGTAAGCGCGCTGGCGTAAATCCTGGGCGGCGTGGCACCTTGCCATTGCCGCCCGCTTTCGCGACAGTGCGCCCGCTTTTCACCCTGGGGGCTTTTCGTGTCCGAACCCGCTGCCGCAAAATCCGAACGCACCTTTCTCAGCCATCCCATCGGCTTGTTGTGGCTGTCGGGCTCCGAATTCTGGGAACGCTTCTGCTACTACGGCATGCAGGCGCTCTTGACGCTCTATCTCTACAAATACCTGCTCCAACCCGGACACATCGAACAAGTGTGGGGCTTCGAGACGTTCCGCCATATGCTCGACGCCCTGATCCGCGCCATGCCTTGGCTGTTCCACGAAACGCCGATGGCCTATGCCTCCTATACCTCGCAGCTTTACGCCGGGCTGGTCTTCGTCACGCCGCTGATCGGCGGGCCGATTGCCGACCGCGTCCTCGGGCGCACGTTGACGGTGACGCTGGGCTCGATCCTGATGGTGGCCGGGACATTCTTTTTGGCCGCCAACCAGACATTCCTGATCGGCATCGCCTGTCTCTTGGTCGGCGTCGGCTTCTTCAAAGGCAACATCGCCGCCCAGGTCGGCGATCTCTATAGCATCGACGACAAGCGCCGCGCCGATGGCTTCCAGATCTATTTCATGGGCATCCAACTGGCAGTGATCTTCTCGCCGCTGGTCTGCTCGACGTTGGGCGAGCGCGTGAATTGGCATTTCGGCTTCATCGCCGCCGGCGTCGGCATGGTGCTGGCGCTCGCCATCTACCTTATCGGCCGCCCCAACTTCCCGCCGGAACCGGTGCGCAGGTCCGGCCCCAAGATCAAGCGCGAACCCCTTAAGCCGCGCGACCTCGCGGCCGTGATCCTGCTGGTGGCGCTGCTGCCGGTGCTGGCCTTCGGCGCGGTCGGCAATCAGCAGATCTTCAACGCCTACCTCGTCTGGTCGGGCAACAACTACCAGATGACCTATGGCGGCTTTACCGTGCCGTCGGGCTGGATGATGTCGTTCGATGCCTTCTTCAGCGCCTTTGGCATGATCGGCGTCATCGCCTTCTGGCGCTGGTACGGCAAACACAGAAAGCAGCCCGACGAGATCACCAAGATCGCCATCGGCATGATCATCAGCATGTTCGCGCCGCTGGTGCTGGCAGGAGCCTCGGCCGTGGTCGCCACCACCCATCATCCGGTGAACCTCGGCTGGGCGGTCGCGTTCCACGTCATCAACGACATCGGCTTCGCCAATGTGTTCCCGGTCGGTCTCGCGCTGTACTCGCGCGTTGCGCCGAAGGGACTGGGCGGAACGATGATGGCCGTCTATTACCTGCACTTGTTCATCGCCAACACGCTGATCGTGGGACCCGTGGGCGGCCTCCTCGGCACCATGCCCGACACCCAGTTCTGGCTCTTGCATGTCGCTCTGATGCTGTGCGCGGTGGCGGTGCTCTTGATCGCGCGGCTGCTGTTCGGCCACCTCCTGGCGCCGAAGACGGCCGAAGCGGCGGCGTGAGCGGGCGGCGGTGGCAGAGTCTCGGTTTAGTCGGACTTCAGACCGCTACTGGCTAGATTACGGAGATGGCCGCGCGATCACGCTGGAAGGCCTAATGCTTTGGGCTATTTTTGAGCTCGCCCCGTGGCCTTCGGTCTTGGATTAACTTCGGCAGCATCAACCAATATCTCAGGCGGCATACTCGGATCAGCTCTTGCGATTCCGATTTGATTCACTGCGACTACTGTCCCCGGGGACATTTGGTCGGAGCTAGGGCCAAAGTTACCCGGCGCAAAGCCAAACGCGACTGTGAGAAACCACTTACCCTCATGCACGCCGCATTGCTTGATGATCAGTTCGACAAGCTCTCTGTGCTTGATAGTGTATTGGTTTGCCTCAGGCATCCGTTTATTCCCGTGATTGGCCGACAATGCTCTTGACTGGCGGCTGCCAGTCAATGCCGCTAGCAATAATCGGTTGGTTCAACCCCATAAACAAAATAGGCTGACTTGGTAGTGTTGTGAGGTTGAAGTAGTT
>JAATGK010000388.1 GCA_015654715.1 Alphaproteobacteria bacterium | reverse complement strand
TTGGGGGTTAGACCTTGATCCGCCGGGCTTTGCGCGCCGCGGGCGGGGCGGGGGGCTTGGCGGCCGCTTCGGCGCGGTCGGTCTCTTCTTTGGCCAGGCGCAAGGCGCGGAGCTTGGCGATCTGTGCCGTCGCAGCGGCTTGCTGGCGATCAAGTTCCTTACGTACTTCGAGATCACGGCGTTGGGAGGCAGCGAAATGATCCTGCGCATTCTTGCGAGTCGCTTCGCGCTTGGCGGAAGGCGGCGTCGTGTCGTCAGTCATCAATTTGCCTTTCTGGCCCCCGGTGAGATGAAGACGAGGCGGCGGAATTGCTCCGCCGCCTCGCTCATTGACTGAAAAGCTTAGACGGCTTTCAGATTCGAGGCCTTGGCACCGCGCGCATCCGGCACGACGTCGAACGACACCTTCTGGCCTTCGGCCAGCGAGCGCAGGCCGGCTTCCTGCACAGCCGTCATGTGAACGAACACATCCTTGCCGCCGCCGTCCGGCGCGATGAATCCGAAACCCTTGGCGGTATTGAAGAACTTCACTGTTCCGATGGTCATTGGTTTTCCCTTTAGAACGACCAGTTTCCGCACCGCGCGACACACGCGGACGGACGTGGAAAACGAGAGCATCAGGTTTTGGGAAGGTCTCTTCTGTTCGGCTCGCTTTTGGCGGTCACAACCAGTTCGAGCGATCCGTCTGACGAGACGAAGTACCACGTGAGATGAACCTTACAGGCAAACTTTGCGGAATGCAAACGCGCAATATGGCTGATGTAGGGCAAGGCCAAAATGGCGACGGACCCGGCCGTGGTGATGGCCCAAACGCCCGCCGCCGCTCCCGGATCAAGCCAAAAGGTGGTAATATTGCTAGGGTTATTCCCGGCCGGGTGGCATTCCTGCGCGGTGTCAACCCACGGCCGCAGCCCATTCTTGTCGGGAACCAGCCGTCGCAGAAGGCATGCCGCATGACCACCCTCGATCGACGAACGCTTCTGGCTTCGGGGGCCGCGTTGGCCGGGACCGCCGCCTTCGCCGGTCCGCCCGTCCGCGCCGCGCTGAAGCTCGATCCGGCCATGACCCTCAACGACATCCCCGCCGACTACAACGGCTTCAGTATCGAGACGGCGCAGCTTTCCGATCCTTTGGCCTACGACGGCGGCAATCTGAGTGCGGTCGCGCTTTACCGCCGGCTGTCGCCCCATGGCGTGTTGCGGATCGGCGGCAATTCCAGCGAATTCTGCTGGTGGAAAGCGACCCCCGGCGCGACGCAGCCCGTCATCAAGGTGGCCGGCCACGGCCGCGCCGACAATTACATGCCGCAGCATTTCACCGCGATCACGCCGGAAGCGGTCGACCGCTTGCGCGGGTTTCTCGATGCCACGGGGTGGAATTGCATCTACGGCCTCAATTTCGGCACCGGTTCGCCGGAACGCGACGCCGAAGAGGCCGCGTATGTCGCCAAGGCGCTCGGCCCCAAGCTCGTTTATTTCCAGATCGGCAACGAGCCCGATCTATACCGCGACCCCAACAATCTCTTGCGTCCGGCGGGCTGGGATTTCCCCGATTACCTTGGCGAGTGGCTGGCGATTGCCGAGGCTGTCAGCAAGCGCGTGCCCGCGGCCAAGTTCGGCGGTCCCGATGTCGGTTCATCGGCCGATTGGGTGGTACGGTTCGCCCGGGAAGCGCCCAAGCGTCTTGGCCAGCGTATCGTCGGGCTTTCCGGCCATTACTACGCGTCCGGTCCGCCCAATTCGCCGGCCGTTACCATCGCGAACCTGCTCAAGACTGATCCGCACATCGCCGAGCGCATGACCGCGATTATCACGGCGGCGAAGGCAGCGGGACTTAACTTCCGCATGACCGAAGGCAATTCCTGCTATCGCGGCGGCAAGCCCGATATGAGTAACGCGCTCGCCGCGGCCTTGTGGGGCGGCGATTACATGCTGGATATGGCCGCGCGCGGTTGCAAGGGCATCAACTTCCACGGCGGCTCCGGCAGCCAGATCGCGAGCAGCGTTGGTGGCACATTGCCCGGTGCGCGCAATGCCGCCGATTTGGCGATCGCGCGACTCGGCACCTTCTATTCGCCGGTTGCCGGCAATCGCGCCGAAGGCTATTCGGCCCGACCGTTGTTCTATGCGCAAATGCTGGCCGAGCGGTTCGCCGGCACCAGGATGATCGCCACCAAGCTCGATGCCGCCGGCGCCAACGCAACCGCTTATGCCGCGAAGGCGACAGGCGGCTATCGCATCGCGATATTCAACAAAGACGCCGCGCGCGATCTCACTTTGCGTGTCGATCTGGCGGGCATCAAAGCCAATGTCGCGAAGCTGTGGCGCCTCACGGGTCCGGCGCTTGATGCGACTCAGAACATCACGCTGGCGGGAGCCGAAGTCACTCACGGCGATGCCGTCTGGGCGCCCAAGCAAATCGAAAAGCTGGCGCCGCAGGGCAGCGGGCTCGATCTTAAGGTGCCGCATGCCAGTGCGGTGCTGGTGTTCGTGGACTAGTGACCGGATTTCGTATGCGGTCGCTACTTGCCGACCATCACGTCGGAGGCCTTGATCACGGCAATGGCGTCGTCGCCGATTTTGAGATCGAGATCGTCGACGGATTCGTTGGTGATCGACGAGGTGATGACGAGGCCGCCACCGAGATCGATGCGCACATGTGCGGTCGTCTGGCCCTTCACCACGGCCACGATCTTGCCTTTGAATTGGTTGCGGGCACTGAGCTTCATCATCTTATCCTCCAGAATCGTCAGGGAATTTCGCGGAATTCACCGGCTCGGGCAAGTCCCACCCGAGCGCCCATCATCGCACGAATTGGCGGCAGTTAGCCTAAGGCGTAGGCACTAATTAATGTAGCGGCACGCCACCGCGGCATTATGGCTACCGGTTTGGTATGATTTGCCGACCATCGCGCCATCGTGGCGCGGCGAAGGCGTGGCGCGCTTCCTGCAAGATAGCTTCAATAAGAAACGTCCCTGGGAGGACCGGCCGGCAGGGTTGCCCGACGGAGCGGTCATGAATGCGGTCGTTATGGATCAAGGTCACATCGACCTAATGGCAGCCCGCAACCGGGCTGAGATGGCCCTTGGCGGCATTTACGAAATTTCCAAATTGCTGGCGTCGCCCAACCGGCTGGAGCCGACGCTGTCGGGCGTGCTTGCCTTGCTTTCCAGTTTCCTCGATATGCAGCACGGTCTCATCGCGCTGCTCACGCCCGACGGCACACCGGAACTGGTGGTCGGTTCGGGCTGGAGCGAAACCGGCGGCGTGAAATTCTTCGAGCGGCTGCCCGAGCGCGCCATCGGCCAGATCGTCGTCACCAAGATGCCGCTGGTGGTTCCCGACATCGGGCGCGATCCGATGTTCCAGACGGTGGCGCCCGAATTCCGCCGCGACGGCGAGGTGGTGGCCTTTATCGGGGTGCCGATCAAACAAGGCGACGGCGTGCTCGGCACCCTCACCATCGACCGCCCGCGCAGTACCGAACGCCCGGTCCCCTTCGATAGCGATGTGCGCTTTCTCACCATGGTTGCCAATCTGCTCGGCCAGGCGCTGCGGCTGCACAAGGTGGTGGCGCAGGATCGCGACCGTTTGCTCGGCGAACAATCGCGTCTCGCCAAGGAGCGCGAAGAAATCAAGGGCCACAGCGGCGTCACCGTCAAAGGCATCATCGGCCATAGCCCGGCGCTGGCGAGCGTGCTGGACAAGGTGCGACGCGTTGCCAAATCGCGTTCCACCATCATGCTGCGCGGCGAGACCGGCACCGGCAAAGAAATGATTGCCAACGCGGTCCACCAACTGAGCCCGCGCAAAAACGGCCCGTTCATCAAGCTCAATTGCGCCGCGCTGCCGGAGTCGGTGCTGGAATCCGAACTGTTCGGCCACGAGAAAGGCGCCTTCACCGGCGCGATCAACCAGCGCAAGGGCCGCTTCGAGCTGGCGAACGGCGGCACGCTTTTCCTCGACGAGATCGGCGAGATTTCCGCCTCGTTCCAGGTCAAGCTGCTGCGCGTCTTGCAAGAAGGCGAGTTCGAACGCGTCGGCGGCAGCCGCACCATCAAGGTCGATGTGCGGCTGGTTTGCGCCACCAACCGCGATCTCGAAGCCGAAGTGGCGAAGGGCGCTTTCCGTGCCGATCTTTATTTCCGCCTTGCTGTGGTGCCGATTTTCCTGCCCGCCTTGCGCGACCGCCGCGAAGACATCGCGCCGCTGGCCCAGGAATTCCTCGCCCGCTTCAATCAGGAGCACGGCACCACGCTGTCGCTCAAACCGGCGGCGCTGGCGATGCTGGAATCCTGTTATTTCCCCGGCAACGTGCGCGAACTTGAAAACTGCATCCGCCACACCGCGACGATGGCGCGCCACGGTCAATTGGCCGATGGCGATTTTCCTTGCCAGAACGACGGCTGTCTGTCGGCGATGTTATGGAAAGGCGTGAAAACAGAGTCGCCGCGCCCGACCGCTTATTTTGCCCCTGCACCGGCGCCAATTGCCGCCGCCGCGCCGCAGCCGAGTGCCGCCCCATCCGATGCAACACCGGATCGCGCCCGGCTGGTGGACGCGATGGAGAAATCCGGTTGGGTGCAGGCCAAAGCCGCGCGCGTCCTTGGTCTGACGCCGCGCCAGATCGGCTATGCCTTGAAGAAATACGCCATCCCCGTGAAGAAGTTTTGATCATGACGCCAGATGAGACTTATCGCTGGCTGGTCGGGGATGTGCAGAGTTTTCCCGTGCATGTGCTGGCGTCCACTCTGGCGTTGGCGCTGGCGGAAGCCGAAGCCGAGCACCGCCCGGTGAACGAGACGGCCGGTTATGACGGCGCCCCTAAGATGCTGCTGCAGTGGTTTCCCCATGCTGTCAAAAAGCTGTCCGGCGGCGGTGCACTGGTCCGCGACGAAGACGAGCTGTGTCTGGTCGATCTGCTCTTGCGCGGCGCCAATACCGGATCGGAAATGGAGCGGCTACTGGCCGGCATGATCGCGCGCCGCGCCCAGCGCCCTAACCATCTTTGGCAGGATTTGGGCCTGCGCAACCGCGGCGAACTTTCCAAACTGATGGACGACTATTTTGCCCCGCTGGCCCGCCGCAACACCTCCGACATGAAGTGGAAGAAATTTTTCTCCCGCCTGATCTGCCGCGATGCGTCCTACACGCTCTGCACCGCCCCCAGTTGCGGCGAATGCAGCGATTACGACAACTGCTTCAACGAAGAGAGCGGCGAATCTTTGCTGGCTCACCTGCGCAAAAGCGCCGAACACGCGGCGTAGGGGCTGGTGGCGCGGCCGCCATCGGCCCCTCCCGGTTCAGCCGATCGTCGTTAAGAGGCCGCCTTCTACCCGCAACGCGTCGCCGTTGGTTGCCGACGACAGCGGACTTGCCAGATAAGCGACCAGATGGGCGATCTCGGCGGGTGCGATCATGCGCTGCAGTAGCGAGGCCGGCCGGTGCTTGGCAAAAAACTCGGCTTCCAGTTCGGCGAGCGGCGCGTTTGGATCGGTGGCGACGCTCTTGAGAAAATCGACGATGCCTTCCGACCGCGTCGGTCCCGGCAACACGGCGTTGACGGTGACGCCGGTGCCTTTGGTGGCGGTGGCGAGGCCGCGGGTCAGTGCCAGTTGCGCCGTCTTGGTGACGCCGTAATGGATCATATCGGCGGCGGGGCTTAAGCCCGATTCCGACGACACGAAGATGATGCGGCCCCAGTTCTGCGCGATCATGCCGGGGAAATAAGCGCGCGACAGGCGTACGCCGCTCATCACATTGGTTTCAAAGAAGCGCAGCCAATCGGCATCGGCGATATCGGCGAAGGGCTTGCTGTCGTAGATGCCGAGATTGTTGACCAGGATATCGACCGCAGGCACTGCCGCAATCAGCTTGGCGGCACCCGCGGCGGTGGCGACGTCGGCGGCGACCGCTTCGACGGTGCCGCTGGAGCGAAGGTCCTTGGCGGCGGCTTCCAACTTATCGGGGTTGCGGCCGGCGATGACGACGCGGGCGCCCTCGGCGGCCAGCGCACGAGCGATTTCGAGGCCGATGCCGGCGGTCGAGCCGGTGACCAGGGCGGTCTTGTTTTCGATGTGGAGGTTCATAGCCCTCTCCGATGGTGTTGCCGCTCTAATTTGGGGCTTGCCTCGCCGGGTTATTATTCCCTAATTTGGCATAATACTTGATCCTATGAGGACATAATGGCAGCCCTGGTGATGGAACGGTCGGGCGAGATGGAAGTCTTCGCCCGGGTGGTTCAGGACGGCGGATTCTCGGCCGCCGCGCGCAGCCTTGGCCTGACACCCTCGGCGGTATCGAAGCTGGTGGCGCGGCTGGAGGCGCGGCTCGGCACCCGCCTTCTCACCCGCTCGACCCGGGTGGTGGCGTTGACGGAAGAGGGTGATGCCTATTTTCAGGCG
>JAATGK010000099.1 GCA_015654715.1 Alphaproteobacteria bacterium | reverse complement strand
GGTTTGATCGCCAATTCGGTCGTGTGACGGGCGACCACCACCAGAGCCAGAAATGCCAGCAATCCGTGCAGCGCCAGCGACACCAGCACGCCGGTTCCGTTCGCCTTGGCGGTGCGGCGCCCGGCGGCAAGCACGGTTTCGGCGGTTTGCAGGACACGGTTCACGGCGTCAGATTACACGGTTCCCGCACCTAGGGTGTCAAATCTCAGCGACTGTTTTTTGCCAAGATGTTGCGCTTAATGGGTGCCATGAAAGCCGACTCGAACCGGATTCCCACTGTGGCCATGGCCGTCGCCGCCGGGTTCGGTGTGGCCAATATTTATTACAATCAGCCTATGCTGGCGCTGATCGAGCAGTCTTTTCCGTTCTCCAAGTTCACACTTCTGATCCCCAGCGCCACCCAACTCGGATACGTGCTCGGGCTGGTTTTGTTTCTGCCACTCGGTGATTTGGTCGACCGGCGCCGCCTGATCGTGCTGCAGTTCGCCATTTTGGCCGTGACCTTGGTGGTGGCAGCCTTGGCGCCGACGGCGCTGCTGCTCTTGCTGGCCTCGTTCGTGGTCGGTGCCGCCGCCAGCGTTGCACAGCAGATCGTGCCCTTCGCCGCCAGCCTCGCCAGCGACCACAACCGCGGCGTCATCGTCGGACGGGTGATGAGCGGCGTGTTGTGCGGCATCCTGCTCGGACGGACGGTCGCCGGTTTTGTCGCCACTTGGTTCGGCGATTGGCGCGCCACGTTCTGGGTCGCCGTGCCCGCCATGCTTGCCGCCGGCGCCTTAATGGCATGGAAGCTGCCGACGCATCCGCCGCAGGACACCATCCGCTATCCCAAGGCGCTCGCCTCGCTGGCCGATCTGTGGGAGGAGGAACCGGTCTTGCGCCGCGCCTCGCTGACCCAAGGGGCGTTGTTTGGCTCGTTCTCAGTGTTCTGGACGGTATTGTCGTTGCATCTGCAGGAGCCAATGTTCAGGCTTGGTGCCGATGCAGCGGGCCTGTTCGCGCTACTTGGTGTGGTCGGCATCACTGCTGCGCCGGTCTCAGGTCATATTGCCGACAAGCGCGGACCGGCACTGGTGGTGCAACTCTGTGCCCTCATCACGGTGCTGGCGTGGCTGCCCTTCGGGCTAATGAATTCGATCCTCGGCATGATCATCGGCGTGGTGGTGCTCGATTTCGGCGTCCAGGGCGCGGTGGTGTCGAACCAGCACAAGATCTATGCGCTGCGGCCGGAGGCACGCAGCCGGATCAACACCATCTTCATGTCCGGCATCTTCATCGGCGGCGCCATCGGCTCGGCCTTCGGCGGCACCATCTACAAGCTCGCGGGTTGGTTCCCCACCTGCCTGCTCGGCGCCGCGATGGCTTCCATCGCACTATGTTTACAGGTGATCGGAAAGCCGGACGCTACTCCGCATCCATCTTCGCAGGTGTGATCGAGACCGACTCGCCGCAGCCGCAGGCGGCCGTCTGGTTCGGATTGTTGAAGACGAACCGCGCACCCAGTTTCTCGCGCACGAAATCGACCTCGGTGCCGATCAGGAACAGGATCGCCTTGGGATCGATGAACACTTTGACGCCCTTGTCTTCCACCACTTCTTCCAGCGGCGCGGCGCTTGCCGCGTAATCCATCACGTAGCTCATACCGGCGCAGCCGCCGTTGCGGACGCCGACGCGGACGCCTTGGTACTGACCATCGGCATCAGCCATGATTTCGCGGATGCGCATCGCAGCGGCATCGGAAAGTCGGACGGCTTTGGGGCGTTCGCGGGCCATGATCCTCAATACATGTTCAGTTGCAGACGGGCTTCTTCACTCATGCGCTCGGGCGTCCACGGCGGATCGAAGGTCATTTCGACGTTCACTTTGCCGATGCCTTCCACCTTTTCGAGTGCTTCGCGCACACTCACGGGCAGTTCCACCGCCACCGGGCAGCCGGGCGCCGTCAGCGTCATGTCGACACTGACATCCCAATTGTCGGCGACGTCGACCTTATAGATAAGGCCGAGTTCGTAGACGTCCACCGGAATTTCCGGATCGAACACGGTCTTCAGGGCCGCGATCAGCTTGGCGGTGAACGCTTCCACTTCAGCCGCCGGATGGCTCGCATCCGTCACCGTCGCGTTTGCCAGTTCTTCGCTCATTCGGTTTTGGCAGGCTCATTCGAACGCGAGCCTCCTTCTAACGCCGATTTCATGGTGTGCCAGGCAAGCGTTGCGCATTTGACCCGCATCGGAAACGCCGACACGCCCGCCATCACCTGGAGCGTTTCAAGATCGTCGTCGCCGAGACCCGTGACGCCCTCTTCGCCTTTCACCAGATGCAAAAAGCCGTCCATCAGCTTCTCGGCTTCTGCCGCCGTGCGGCCGGTCAGCATGTCGGTCATCAGCGAGGCCGACGCTTGGGAAATCGCGCAGCCGCGGCCTTCAAATTTGATGTGAGCGATGCGGCCGTCGGCGCCGAGCACCAAATGCACAGTGATGCGGTCGCCGCACAGGGGATTGTACCCATGCGCATTGTGGGTGGCGTGTTCCAGCGGCCCGAAGTGACGCGGGTGCTTGGAATGATCCAGGATCACCTCCTGGTAAAGCTCACGAAGGCTGTCGTCGGTCATGTCAGACAAGAATACTCCTCGCCTTCTCCAAACCCACAATAAGGGCATCTACGTCCTCGCGGGTGTTGTAGAGCCCGAATGACGCCCTGGTTGTAGAGGCCACGTTGAAGCGCTCCATCAGGATCTGAGCACAGTGATGCCCGGCGCGGACGGCGACGCCCTCGCCATCCAGGATGGTGGCAACATCGTGGGCGTGCATTGCCGTCGTCTCGAACGACAGGATGGCACCCTTGTCCGGCGCCTCACCGATCACCCGCACCCATTTGAGGCGGCGGACCTGATCGCGCGCGTATTGGTAGAGATCGAGTTCGTGTGCCTTGATTGCGGCGCGATCGAACTGTTTGAGATATTTGATCGCGGCCGCCAGTCCCACCGCTTCGATGATCGGCGGCGTGCCCGCTTCGAACCGGTGCGGCGGCTCGGCATAGGTGATCTTGTCTTCGGTCACTTCTCCGATCATCTCGCCGCCGCCTTGGAACGGGCGCATGGTTTTGAGATGCGCGCGCTTGCCGTAGAGCACGCCGATGCCGGTCGGCCCGTACAGCTTGTGACCGGTAAAAGCATAGAAATCGGCGTCGAGATCCTGCACATCGACCGTTTCGTGCACCGCGCCCTGGCAACCGTCGACTACCACCGGCACACCCTTGGCATGCGCGATCTGGATGATCTCCTTGAGCGGCGTAATGGTGCCGAGCACGTTCGACATGTGGGAAATGGCGACAAGCTTGGTCTTGGGCGTGATCGCCGCCGCCACGGCCGGCGGATTGACCGAGCCGTCTTCGCGCACATCGACCCACTTCAGCACCGCGCGTTTACGTTCGCGCATGAAATGCCACGGCACGATGTTGGAATGGTGCTCCATCTTGGTGAGCACGATTTCGTCACCGGCGGAAATGCGCGGGGATAGGAACGCATAGGACACCAAGTTCAAGGACTCGGTGCCGCCCTTGGTGAAGATGATCTCATCCGAACTCTTGGCATTGAGGAAATGGGCGACATCCACGCGCGCCGCCTCATAACGCTCGGTGGCGCGAGCGGCCAGATGATGCACGCCGCGATGGACGTTGGAATAATCAGTGGTGGCGAACTCGGTCATGGCATCAAGCACGGCCTTCGGCTTCTGCGCCGAGGCCGCACTGTCGAGATACGCGAGCCGCTTGCCGTTGACCGGCTTGGCCAAAATCGGGAAATCGTCGATGGGAGGAATGAAGCTCATTTTGCGGACTCCATGGCACGCGGCAGGGCCGCTTCGATGTCGTGCCAAATGGTCTCAATCAAGGCGTCATCGCCGATGGCGTCGACCGCCTCGCCAAGGAACGCGTTGATCAACAGGCGCCGCGCTTCCTTTTCCGGAATGCCGCGCGAGCGCAGATAGAACAACGACTCCACATCGAGATCGCCGACCGTGGCGCCGTGGGCGCACTTTACATCGTCGGCGAAGATGATCAGCTCGGGCTTGAGGTCGGCTTCCGCCCGCTCGCTCATCAGCAGCGCGCGCGCGGTCTGGCGGCTGTCGGAGCCGAGGGCGCCTTCGCGCACCGTGATCTTGCCTTGATAGACGGCGCGCGATTTGCCGCCCGCAACATGTTTGAAAAGCTGCGTCGACAAGGTCTTTGGCGCCGCGTGCTCGATATGGGTCGTCACGTCGGAATGGCCGTCGTGCCCCAGCACCGCCACGCCGGAAAGATGCGCTTCGGCACCTTCGCCGCCGAGCACGATTTGCAATTCGGTGCGCGACAGGCGGGAGCCGAAATTGGCGAAATGGGCGTTGTACTTGGCGTCCTTCGCCGCCTCCACCGCGATCAGCTCGACAGTGAACGACCGCGGCATGAACGGCGCGCAGCGCACATGCTGCAACTCAGAGCCCTCAGCCATGCTGATTTCGACGCCGACATTGCGCAAATATCCGGCATCGGCCGTATGCGGCTCGAAGATACGGGCCGAGGCGCCCTCTTCCAGCACGATCAGCCAGCGCAAATTCCCTTGGCCCGCGATCTGCAACTTGATCGGCTCGGCGATCTTCTTGCCCGCCGGTACCCGCAGCGCCACGCCGCCTTCGGCAAACGCCAGCGAGGCTTCCACCATGGTGCGGCGATTGCCGACATTGCCGAGCTTTTGCATCACCCAATCGGGCGCATCCGGCGTTGCCAAATCGAACAGTTCGACGCCATCGGGCAGTTTTTCGATGTGCCACTTGGCGGTTCCGGCTTGCGCCACCTGCCCGGCATCCAGCACCGCACGCAAATCGCTGTAGCGCCAATGCTCGAAGCGGCGATGCGGCATGCCGCGAACGCGGAAGCTATCAAGCGCCTCCGTCCGCCGCGCCTCGCGCTGTGCCGCCGCCGTCATGCCGGCACCTTCTCGACATCGGCATAACCCTTTTCTTCAAGTTCCAGGGCCAGCTCCTTGCCGCCTTCCTTGACGATCTTGCCGTGGGCCAGGACCGAAATGCGATCCGGCACGATATAATCGAGCAGCCGCTGG
>JAATGK010000022.1 GCA_015654715.1 Alphaproteobacteria bacterium | reverse complement strand
GGTTTGATGCGCCAGCCGCCCTTCGAAGGGATAACAGACGAGATAAAAGCGATGGCCGCGCGGGAAGGTTTCCACCAACAACTGGCCGGGCTGCGGGATGACGCTGCGCCATTCCTGGATGCGCAGCCACTCGTGCACCGGATCGGGCAATAGCTGCCAACGCTCCGGGTCCGATACCATCTCGCGCACGCGCTGGGCGAGGAAGGTGGAAAGCGGAAACTTGCCGCCGTTGTAGGACGGCACTTCGGCCTCGGTGTCATTGGTGCGCAAAACATACGCGGCGTCTTCGTGGATGCCTTGGAACGCCAGCACTTCGCCGGCAAAAACGAAGGTATCGCCCGGCGCCAGTTGCTCGACGAAATACTCCTCCATCTGGCCGAGGGTGCGCCCGCCGCCGCCCATGGGACGACCTTTCGATTGCAGACGGATGTCGATCATCGGGTCCTCGACGATGGTACCTGCATTGAGGCGATAATTCTGCGCCAGATTGGGATGCGCCAAGCGCCAAAGCCCGTCCGGCGTTTTCCGCAACTTGGCGTAGCGGTCATAGCGCTTCAGCGCATAACCGCCGGTGGCAACGAAATCGACCACGCGGGCGAAATCTTCGCGCGGCAATTCGCGATACGGCGCCGCGGAAGCGACTTCCGCATACAAATCGTCTTCGGCGAAATTCGCCGCGCACGCCATGCCGAGGACATGCTGGGCCAGCACATCGAGACTGCCGGTCTTCAGCCGCTCACCGTCGAGTTCGCCCGCGATCACCGCGTCCCGCGCTGCTTCGCATTCCAAAACCTCGAACCGGTTGGCGGGCACCAGCAACGCTTGGCTCGGTTCCTCGAGACGATGATTGGCACGGCCGATGCGCTGGACCAGACGCGCCGCCCCTTTCGGCGCCCCGATGCACACCACATTATCGACCGCGCCCCAATCGATGCCGAGATCGAGGGTGGAGGTGCAGACGACGGCTTTCAGTCGCCCCGCCGCCATCGCCGCTTCCACCTTGCGCCGCTGTTCCGGCGCCAGCGAGCCGTGATGCAGCGCAATGGCAAGATTGTCGTCGTTGATCCGCCAAAGGTCCTGAAAGGTGAGTTCGGCCTGACGGCGGGTGTTGACGAAAACGAGTGTCGTCTTGGCCTTTTTGATCGCCGCCATCACATCGCTCATGGCGTGACGCGCCAGATGCCCGGCCCAAGGGATGTATTCTTCGGAGGCTAGAATGGAGATTTTCGGCACCGCGCCGCCTTTGGCGCGTACCAGTTCCGACAGCGATTCAGCGGGCGGCGATTGCGGCACCAGATAGCGCTGCAGCGGCACCGGATCGGCGACGGTCGCCGACAGTCCGACGCGACGATGGCCGGGTGCGAGTTTGGCAAGGCGGGCGAGGTCCAGCGCCAAAAGATCGCCGCGCTTGGAATTGGCAATGGCGTGCAGTTCGTCGAGCACCACGGCGCGCAAATGGCCGAACATCCGTGTCGCATCGCGATGCGACAGGAGCAGCGCCAATTGCTCGGGCGTGGTGAGGAGTATGTCGGGCGGGGAAAAGCGTTGGCGCTGACGCCGGCCGGCGGGCGTATCGCCGGTGCGGGTTTCGATCTTCACATCGAGCCCCATCTCGGCAACCGGTGTTTCGAGGTTGCGCGCCACGTCGACCGCCAGCGCTTTCAGCGGCGAGATGTAGAGGGTGTGGAGAACGCGGGCCCGGCGCGCCGGCAGTGGCGCAAGTTCGATCAGGCTCGGTAGAAATCCCGCCAGCGTCTTGCCGCCGCCGGTCGGCGCTACCAAGAGCACCGACGCCCCGCGGGACGCGTGCGCGATAAGTTGAAGCTGATGCGGCCGCGGGCTCCAGCCGCGCTGCGCAAACCAGCGGGCGAAGCGATCAGGCAGCAGACTCTGTGCAACGGGCTCCATTGGGCGACGATACCATTCCGGTGCGGAATCTCTTGCAGGCCGGTAACTATTTCCTAGCGATTTCACCCAGTGCGCGGCGAAGGAACGCAATCAAAACGGGATGTTGTCCTTTGGTCCGCGGCTTGCTTGGAAGCTTTCCGGTCTTCTTGGGGAAGCCGCCATGAATATAACCGCGACCAGCATTGCGGCATCGAATTATTCGCCGGCCAAAGCCACCGCATCACCGGACGCCTCGGCATCAGCAGCGCCGATTCCGGCGGCGGCAACCACCGGCAACGCCCAAAACATCCAAGCCTTCGAACAACGTACCGGTCTGCGCGGACTGGAACACATCAGCGGCTTCGATTTCGGCAGCCTGCTTAACCCGGACACGCGCAATCAGCTTTTGCAGGAGCAGGAGCAGAACACGTCCGGCATAACCGGTCCGGAATGGCTGGCGCGCACCTACGACGACCCCACGACGGCGCTAACCCACCCCGACCAGCCGATCAGCGGTACACCGACCTATCTGACCGATGGCGACCTCGACTTCCTGCACAAGGCGACGGGACTTAATTTTGTGCTGATGCCCGACGGCGGCAGCTGTTGGCTCGACGATCAAGGGAATTACCCGAAAGTGCCGGAAGAAACGCTTAAAGAATACAATCTTCTCGCGGGTCAAATGGATATCGACCGCCGGCTTGGCACCCTGACGGGAAGCATAACCAAAGCCTATATCGACAAGCTTTTCGCCCGCGAAACCGATGCCGGCCAAGCCATCAGCCAGGATGTGCAAGACCAATTTTTGTCCTTATTCAACGACGACAGCAGCGCAAAGGCGAGTTGAACTAAAGTCGCTTCACCGTTTCAGTGTCTTCCTCGCCGGCGAAATACTTGTCGAGCGCCTGACGAAAGAGCGGTTCGGTGGTCGCGCGCGCGAATAACGTCATTGCGGAGCGGAATTTGAGGTCGTCGGGCGCGCCAAAGATGTCGCCAATGGTCTTGCCGCTTACCGCCAGCACCAGCCGCGTGCATTCGCGCAGCCGCGGCCCCAACACGGGATGGGCAAGATAGGCGCGCGCCTCGTCGAGCGAGTGGAGCGCATAGCGCCGCGCCGTTTCGCTATGGCCGAGGCCCTTGATTTGCGGGAACACGAACCACATCCAATGGCTCTGCTTGGCGCCAGCCTTCAGCTCGGCGCGGACGCGATCAATCACGCGCGCTTGCGCATCGACAAACCGTTGCAGATCCTCGTCCATTGCGTTCCCCACGACGTGATGACACTTCGATGGTTACGCGGCACACGTTTTGGCTAGTCCCGCAGCCTACTCTTGCTTCGTGACCGCGACAGGGTAGGGAGGGTTGCGCGACAAATCGACGGGATTCTCTCACAATATCTGTGGGAATCGGAGGACTCAGCGTGTCGCCATCACGCCAGGCGCCGGCTCAACAACTTTGAGGGAGCCGGTCCGCGCTGGGGCCGCGCGGGGGCCTGCTTCCGCAACGGAAGGTGGTTTCTCAAGAACGCGGGCCGCTGGTATGGGCAAAGTGGTCGCGGTAGCTGCAATCCCACCCTTACGGCGTGGTGGAAAACGCGGAATTCGGCCGTAAATTCCTGAAATTACTGCAGTTTCCGGGACCCGAATCGCTCTATTGCGATCCCGCCGCGGGCGATTCTGACAGTTCCGCGACCACTCGCGTTTTGCCCTGCCGGCGACGCTCTGGCAGGTACACGCACGAAACCACGGGACGCAGAGCATGTTGAGCTGGTTCCAGACCCTGATGCCGCAGGAAAACCGGTTCTTCGACATGTTCAACCGGCACGCGCACACCATTGTTGACGGCGCCGAAGCCTTGCGTTCGCTGCTACATGCCGAAACCAATGTGCGCGACGCCTGCAAAAAGGTGTTCGAATTCGAGACTCAGGCCGACGTCATCACCCAGGACGTGCTGCTGCTCACCCGCCGCTCGTTCATCACCCCGTTCGACCGCAGCGACATCAAAGACCTCATCACCTCGCTCGATGACTCGATCGACCAGATGAAGAAAACGGCAAAATCGATCCTAATGTTCGAGGTGGAAAGCTTCGAGCCGCACATGGCCCAGATGGGCGATGTGATCGTCGACGCCTCCAAGTTGACGGTCGATGCCGTCGCCCAGCTGCCGATGCTGCGCCAGAATACCCAGAAGGTGAACAGCGTCACCGAAGCGATCATCCGCCTGGAAGAAAACGCCGACGAGCTTAACAACCAGGGCGTCAAGGCGCTGTTCGTCAAGTACCGGGACGGCAACGCGATGGATTACATCATCGGCAACGACATCTATAACCACCTCGAACGCGTGATGGACCGCTTCGAAGACGTTGCCAACGGGATTTCCGGCATCGCCATCGAACAGTCGTAACGGAGCCCACTGTTGCCCGACTACGCCATCCTGATCGCCCTCATCACGGCTGCGTTGCTGTTTGATTTCATGAACGGCATGAACGACGCCGCCAATTCGATCGCCACCATCGTTTCAACGCGCGTGTTGTCACCGCGGTATGCGGTGTTCTGGGCGGCATTCTTCAATTTCATCGCCTTCCTGGTGTTTGGCCAGGCGGTCGCCAGGACCATGGGCTCGGGCATTGTCGACACCAAGATCATCACCGATCAGGTGATTTTCGGAGCGCTGACCGGCGCCATCACTTGGCAGCTCATCACCTGGGCGGCGGGCATCCCCTCGTCCTCGACCCACGCCATGGTTGGCGGGTTGGTCGGTTCGGCCGTCGTCCATGCCGGCACCGGCGTCATCCTCTGGCACGGCCTGGGGCGCATCATCCTTGCCATCTTCCTGTCGCCGACGTTCGGTATGGTGCTGGCTCTGATCCTGATGCTGATCACCGCCTGGATCTTCCATAAATTCTTGCCGGGACGGGTCGATGCCATCTTCCGTAAGGCACAGTTTCTGTCCGCGTCGATGTATTCGCTCGGCCACGGCGGCAACGATGCGCAGAAGACGATGGGCATCATCGCAGTGCTGCTTTACGCTCACGGCCAGATCCAGGGCGGCTTTCACATCCCGCTTTGGGTGGTTTTGGCCTGCCAGACGGCGATGGCGGCTGGCACATTGAGTGGCGGCTGGCGTATCGTGAAAACTATGGGATCGCGAATCACGCATCTTTCGCCCTATCAGGGCTTCTGCGCCGAATCCGCCGGATCGGTGATGCTGTTCTTGGCGACCAGCATGGGCATTCCGGTGTCGACGACGCACACCATCACCGGCGCCATCGTCGGCGTCGGCGCCGCCAAGCGCGCCTCGGCCGTCCGCTGGAACGTCGCCAAGGACATCGTGATCGCCTGGTTCATCACCATTCCCGCCGCGGCCTGCATCGCCGCCGTCGGCTACAAACTTTTAGGACTTCTGTGATG
>JAATGK010000443.1 GCA_015654715.1 Alphaproteobacteria bacterium | reverse complement strand
GGATCGACCGTCACGGAATAGAGACCGCCCGAACCCGGGTTGGTCTTTTCCATGGCGTCGAAGAACGGACGCGTGCGGGCGACCGGGAACACCGACAGAGCAGCGGCAAGCCTGCCGATGTTCTTCTTGAGGATGGCGTTGTCGCCGGCAACCGCTTCAGCGGCACCAGCCACGACGTCGGTGAGCGCCGGCGAGTCCTTGACCGCGCGATAAGCGGCGCGGACAGCGTCGGCCAGAGCCGGGATCACAGCCTTGACGGCTTCGATCTGCGCCGGGGCGAGATCGAGCTGAGCGGCTGCAACACCAAGCAGGTCGCGAATGTCGTGAACCGTGTTCGGGATCGCGGCATCAGGGCAGACGAGCGTGCATTCCATGCAGCCCGTGCACAATTCCGGCTTGTATTCCGGCACCGTGCGGCGGAACAGGCCCTTGTCCTTGTTGGCGGCCGTACCGGCGGGCATGAATTGGCCGGTGCCGGGAAGAACCGGGGACTCGCTGATCGTGCCGTCGCGGAACGGCTTGGCGACCATTTCATCGAAGTAGTCGGCATCGAGGAAGTTGGCCGTGGCATCCGGACGGGTCAAAAGGCACATCCCGGCAGACAGCGCGTTGGTCTTGTCGGAAACCTTCGGCACCTCTTTGTCGGCGGCGACGAATTCCGGCGCGGCGTAGTCGACCTTTTGGGTCGCTTCAAAGGCTTCCTTGATGACGGTGAGGTTGCCTTCGACAACCGCCGCACCCTTGGCACCGAACTTGTGCTGGAGGTCCTTGCGAATCTTGTCCAGCATGACTTCATGCGAGGCACCACCGACGATGCGGTCGACGTGGCCGCAGATGGCGCCGATGAAGGCGATGCCCATCATGCGGGTTTCGAGTTCCGGCGTCGGCGCATGAGGCTTCGCTACCTTGAAGCCGTCGAGGATGAAGAACTTGATCTTCTTGTCGCGGATGGTCTTGCGCGCGGCCAGCGGCAGTTCTTTCCAGACCTCAAGCGGATCATGCATGGACTGCATGATGAAGGTGCCGCCTTCGACGACGCCCTTGAGCGGATTGGTATGCGCAAACACCTTGTGGTCAGGCGACACGACGATTTCGACGTCTTCGATTTCGGCGTTTGACTGCAGCACCGCTTCAGGTGACAGGGTGATGTAGTAATTGGTTGGCGCGCCCGACTTTTCCGAGCCGTATTTCGGCGAGGCTTTGGAGTGCAGCTCGAGAACGTTGGCCAGGATGTCGGTGAGAAGCTTGCCGGTGGCCATCGTGCCGTAACCGCCCACCGAGTGGAAGCGAATGCGGAAGGCGCCCTTCGGCAGCAGCGTCGGATTGGTTTCGGTCTCGAGACCCATCAGTTCGGTCTCGGGATAAGCTGCCCGGAGTTTGGCCTGGAGTTCGGCCATGCGCGGGCTGGGGTTCTTGGAGAAGAACTGGCTGCCGAGATAGACCAGCGGCGCGTTCTTGGTTTCCATGTTCTGGTAAGCGGCGATGACGTGGCGCGGCTGCAGGTCATGGGCGCCAAGGCCGAAGATGGCCGTGGTCAGCTTCGGCAGCTTGTCGAGCGCCGGGATGCCTTCGTTGTGGCCGCCCTGGGCATTGGCAATGCCTTTGAGCAGCGCCGTGTTGACGAAGGTGGTCAGCGCGGTAACGTCGGAGCGTTCGAGGATTGTTACGGCCTTCTTACCCTTGAGGGCGGCAACGACTTCGGCTTCCGGGAACGGCTGCAGCAGTTTGATGCTGATCACGCCGACTTTCTTGCCCTGGCCGCGCAGATATTTGCAGGCCGCAAGCGCGTCGTCGGTGACCGAGCCGAGGCCGATCAGGACGGTTTCGGCGTCGTCGTTGAAGTAGGTCTTGACCGGCGCGTAGTCGCGGCCGGTGAGCTTGGAGTATTCGGCCATAGCCTCGCGCACGAACTTCGGCACGTCGCGCACGAAGTGGGTACGGTGATCGGCGGAACCGGCCTGGAAGTCGGGCTGGTTCTGCACCGGACCGGTCAAGCCCGGATTGTTGACGTCGACGAGGGCGGGAACGCGCTGGCGGGTGCCCTTCTCATAGGCGTTGATCCACTGGCGCTTGAAAGCACCGGTGAGTTCTTCGGGAACGAAGTCAGCGGTCTTGGCGACCAACTTGCCGTCGTTGTCCTTCTCGATCGCAGCGGCGTTCTTGTCGAGGAATTCGCCCAGCTTCTTGTAGCTGTCGGGTGCGAAGTCGCCTTCGTGAACTGCGAGATAGCGCTTGAGCTGATAGACGCGGCCTTTGGCGCCGAACAGCATTTCCTGCGCCACGGACGGGCAAGGGATGCGGCCGGACGGATCGCCCAAGAACTCTTTCAGGAGTTCTTTTTCCGGCATCAGCGTCTCGGAAAGCATGTGGGAAGTGGTGAAGCCGTCCATCGCATTGGCGACCGGGATCAGGCTCATCGCGCTGACCTTGTAGGAGATCGCGGCGAGGTCGGCGGCTTCCTGCGGGTTGGAGCCGAACAGGATCGTGTAGCCCGACGACAGAAGCGCATAGACGTCGTCATGGCCGGCCATGACGTTCAGCGAATGCTTGGAGACGACGCGGGCCGCCACCTGCAAAACAAAACCGCCGGCGCGGTGGCCGACAGTGACGTAGTGCGATTCAATGCCGTAGAGGATGCCCTGGCTCGACGAGGCGTTGGAGATGTACTTGCCGCCCGTCAGCGTGGCGCCGAGAGCGCCGGACTGAGCGGAGTGTTCACCTTCGGGTTCGAAGAAGAAGGGATGCTTGCCCCAGACGTTCAAGCCGCCTTGGGCCCGGAAGGCCTCGTAGAGTTCGGAAATTTCCGTGGACGGAGTGATCGGGTACCCGATGACGCCGCCGCATACATTTCCCATCACTTCGGCTACGGCGCCGTTACCGTGGATTACCGTAGGAATACCTGGATATTTTACGTTCATTTTTATTCCGCCCGTTGTTGTTTCACTTCGTGTCGCGCCGGTTTGACGCAGTCTTTTTGTTGGCTTAGGCCGCACCCGTGCGAAATCGCCGGAGCGCGTATCGCAACTAGCATTCTGATGGCGTCCCCGAACATGATTTGAATCAAGTTTCCTCCTGGGACGTCGACGCTTTTTCCTGTACGGCCGGGGGTGCGCATAAACCTGTCGGGATTATTCGCAATGCTACGTATTCACGCAGCGGTGAGGCGCAAAGGCGCACCGGATTGCTGCGTCATCGAAGCGTCATCGGCCCCGTCGCAAGCGGCCACTTGCGAGGCAAAAATGGCGCCTATTCAACCTGTATATAGGTACTGTAAGTGTGCTTCATTCGCGTTTTATTCAGCGAAAGTGCGTAATTACTGGGCAGTTCCGGAAAGCCGGAATTTCCCAAAGAAAAATGGCGGTAAAGGCGGTCTCGCCGCCCCCGCCGCCAGAAACTGTGTCATCTACGCTTGAGGCGCGAATTTCAAGGGTACGCAAGTGGTGGTCCGTGCCTCGGTTTTGGGTTCGCCGCCCGGGGCGACGCGATAAGCTGCCGCGATGACCAGATCGTCACGCTCGCGCCACAGGGTCAGTCCGCGTTCCCGTGCAACAGCACTACGCCGCGACTGGCTAACGCGCAGTTTCTGTTTCGGTGTGCCTTCGCGGAAAATTACTCGGATCACGGTACCCATTTTGGCTCACGGATGCTGTTATGTTTTGCGGGCGGGATGATGCGCCAACCCCCTCAGCGCACCATGCGGATTGGTACTTATTACGTGACGGTATCGGTGCTTGTGCTAATGCGCGTTTGGTCGCAGGGGATCGATTTATGGCAAAACTACGGCATCATGCCTAAGCGATTTATAACGGCCGCTGCAAAGGATTCGAATCGGCAGAAGGAAGGGCGACGATGACCGCGAAATCCTGGCTCGCTTTGGGGTGCGGGTTGCTGCTGTTCGCCGGCGTGGCGACGGCCGATCCCAACGGCGGCGGCGGCTCGGCCGTCTATCCGGTGATGAGTCTGTGGGCGGAGGCTTACCAGGCACACTCCGGGGTGGGTGTGAATTATCAGCCGATCGGATCGGGCGGCGGCATTCGCCAGTCGCTGTCGCGTACGATCGATTTCGGTAACACCGACATGCCGCTCGCGAGCGCCGATCTGAGGCGCGGCAAGCTGGTGCAGTTTCCGATCCTCTTCATCGCCATTGTGCCGGTGGTGAACCTGCCGGGCGTGGCGCCGGGTGCCCTCGCGCTCGATGGGCCGACGCTCGCCGACATCTATCTCGGCAAGATTACACGTTGGGATGCACCTCAGATTTCTCGGCTCAACCCTGGCGTGAGGCTGCCCAAGCTGCCGATCATCGTGATCCACCGCTCCGATGCGTCCGGCACGACGTGGCATTTCACGTCCTATCTGGCCGCCGCCGATGCCGGCTGGCAGCGCGCCGTGGGCGCCGGGGCAGCGGTAGCTTGGCCGACCGGTTCGGCTGCTCAGGGCAATGCCGGGGTGGTCGCGCTGCTGGAGCGGACCAAAGGCGCGGTCGGCTATGTCGAATACGCCTATGCCCAGCAGAGCCACCTCACCGTCACCAGCCTGATCAACCGCGAGGGCGCCCGCGTGGCGCCCGGCCGGACCTCGTTCAAGGCGGCCGCGGCGGTCGCCGATTTCCGCAACAGTCTGTCGCCGATCCCCGCCAATCCGCCGGGGCGGGCGAGCTGGCCGCTGACCGCCGCCACCTACATGCTGCTGCACCGCGACGGCCCGCCGGAGCTGAACCGGGAGGTCATCGGTTTCCTCGACTACGCCCTGCATGACGGACGGGCGCTGGCCGAGCGGCTGAATTACGTGCCGTTGCCTGAGCCGGTGGTGGGCGAGGTCGAGGCCGCTTGGGCCAAGGAGCTGAAGCTGCGGCCCTAACCCATTCCGCAAGCATCGGTGAGCAAAACTCGGATTTTCGGCCCTGCGCCGCTTCACAGCGCGCTGGTTTGAGTTCTACGGTGGCCGCCGCATTCCTGATTTTTCGCGCTTTTGGGCGGAAAACCGGATTCCATTTTCCTGAAAGCGCTTTAGGAGCTTATCCATGACACGAGGTGCACTCGATCGGCTCGCCGCGGCTGTGCTGGTTCTTTTGGCGGTTGGGGGCCCCGCCGAGGGCCGCCACCACGCTCACCACCACCGCGCCGTTAAGCCCGCCGCCACCGAACCGGCCGAGCAGACCGGCGATCAGGCCGTGCTCCGTGCGACACTAGGTAATGGATTGCGTGTAATTATCGTTCGCAATACTTTGGCGCCGGTGGTCGCAACCTCGGTCAATTACCTGGTCGGCTCCGACGAGACCCCGGCGGGCTTTCCCGGCACCGCTCACGCCCTCGAGCACATGATGTTCCGCGGCAGCCCGGGGCTCTCCGCCGACCAGCTCGCCAATATCGGCGCCATGATGGGTGGTGACTTCAACGCCAACACCCGCGGCACGCTCACCCAGTACCTCTATACCGTGCCGGCGGAAGACGTCGACGTGGCGCTCAACATCGAAGCAGAGCGCATGAAAGGCATCGATTCCAGCGAAGCGGAATGGACCAAAGAGCGCGGCGCCATCGAACAGGAAGTGGCCCAGGACCAGTCGGCGCCCGGCTACAAGCTCTATGAGCGTCTTCGCTCGGAACTGTTCGCCGGCACGCCGTATGAGCACGATGCGCTCGGCACCCGGCCGTCGTTCGAAAAGACCACCGGCGCCGACCTCAAGGCGTTCCATAAGAAGTGGTACGGGCCCAACAACGCGATCCTGGTTCTGGTCGGCAATGTCGATCCGGAAAAGACGCTGGCGAAGATTCAGGCGCTGTTCGGACCGATCCCGCGCCACGCTTTGCCGGCGCGCACGAAAATCGATTTCAAGCCGGTGAAACCGGCGATTTTCACCATCGATTCCGATTATCCCAACTACACCCGCGTCATCGCCATGCGCTTCCCGGGCCTGAAATCAAAGGATTTCCCGGTGCTGGAAGTGTTGTCGGACGTGTTGTCGAGCCGTCGTTTCGAGCTTTACGGCCTCGTCGCTCAGGGCAAAGCGCTCGGCACCGAATTCTCGCTTGAGCCGTTGGAAAAGGCTTCAATTGCCTATGCCGCGGTGAGCTATGCGCCCGGCGCCGATGGCAATGCGCTGGAAGCGCAAGTTCGCGCGATTCTTGAGAAGGTCGCGAAGGACGGAGTCTCGCCCGAACTTGTGGCAGCCGCCAAGCTGCAGGAACGTCGTGCCACCGAGCTGCAAAAGAACTCGATCGCCGATCTGGCTTCGGTCTGGTCCGATGCGGTGGCGCTTTACGGGCTTACTTCGCCGGATGAAGACCTGAAGCGCATCGAGAAGGTCACCGTCGCCGACGTCAATCGCGTCGCTCGCGAGTACCTCAAACTCGACGTGTCGATCTCGGGCCTGCTCCTGCCCAAGGGTTCGGGCAAGCCGGTGGCTTCTTCGGGCAGCGGCGGCGGCATGGAAACGATCAATCTCGGCGAAGCCAAGCCGACGGCGCTGCCGGCTTGGGCCGAGGCCGCGGTGAACCGTCTCGACATTCCCGCCACGACCCTGGCGCCGGTGGCGACGACCTTGCCCAATGGCCTTCGCCTGATCGTGCAGCCGTCCAAAGTCAGCGATACGATCAATGTCTACGGCCATATCCGCAACCGGGCCGAGACCGAAACCGCGCCGGGCAAGGACGGCGTCACCTTCGTGCTGGGGACGCTGTTCAACTTCGGCACCGAAAAACACGATCGCCTCGCGTTCGAAAAGGCGCTCGATGCCATTGGCGCCCAGGAACGCGCCGGCACCGATTTCTCGCTGCATGTCTTGGCAGAGGACTTCGACCGCGGTGTCGAACTTCTGGCCGAGCACGAGCTTTCTCCGGCGCTGCCGCAAGCGGCGCTGACGGCGATTCTGCCGCAGCTCGCGCAAAGCGTGGAATCGCGCAACCACACGCCGGGCTATCTCGCCCAGCGCGCGATGATCGAGTCCTTGTTCCCGCCTGCCGATCCGTCGCGGCGCGAAGCGACCGGAGCAAGCGTGATCGGCATCAAGCGCGACGATGTCCTGGCTTATTACAAGACCGTGTTCCGTCCCGACATGACGACCATCGTGGTGGTCGGCAACGTCACGCCGGAAAAAGCCAAAGAGGTGATCGAAAAGCACTTCGGCGCCTGGATTGCGGAAGGACCGAAACCGCTGGTCGATCTGCCGCTGGCGCCGCCGAACAAGGCGGGCATCATCGCCGTGCCCGACGACAGCCGGGTGCAGGATAACGTTCTTTTGGCGCAAAACCTGACGCTGGCGCGGACCAACCAGGACTATTACGCGCTGGCGCTCGGCAATCAGGTGCTCGGCGGCGGTTTCTATTCCACCCGCTTGTCGATCGATCTCAGAAAGAACGCCGGGCTGGTCTATTCGGTCGGCTCGTCGCTGTCCTCGGGGCGCACTCG
The DNA here is from genome assembly GCA_015654715.1 of Alphaproteobacteria bacterium. Classification (GTDB taxonomy): domain Bacteria; phylum Pseudomonadota; class Alphaproteobacteria; order Micropepsales; family Micropepsaceae; genus Rhizomicrobium. Next base: position 278 of record JAATGK010000443.1, on the reverse strand, counting down.
CGGCAACTACTATGTGGAATACGCCTGCGATCCCGAGAACGTCGGCAAGGCCGCGGCCATCGTCGTGCAGAACCTCAAGACGATGCAGGAAAAGGCTGTGCCGCAGGACGAACTCGATCGCGTCAAGGCGATGGTGCTGCGCCAGCTTCCGCTCGGCGAAGATAGCGTCGACGAAATCGCCCGCGGCTTCCTCGACCGCGCCGAATACGACCTGCCGCTCGACGAACCGACGCTCGCCGCCAAGAAATACGTCGCGCTGACGGCGGCGGAAATTCAGG
>JAATGK010000185.1 GCA_015654715.1 Alphaproteobacteria bacterium | reverse complement strand
CAAATTCGGTGCCAAAGGCGACGGGCGCGCGCTCGATACGGCGGCGATCCAAAAGGCGATCAATGCGGCAGCAGCAGCCGGCGGCGGCACGGTGTTTTTGCCGAAGGGGCGCTTCCTCTCCTTCTCGCTGCAATTGAAGAGCCATGTGACGCTTTATTTCGGATCCGGCGCGGTGCTGGTGGCAGCCGACCCGGCCAAGCACAAAGGCAAATACGATGCGGCCGAGCCGAACAAATACGAAAGCTATCAGGACTACGGCCACTCCTATTTCCACAACAGCCTGATCTGGGGCGAGAGCATCGAGGACGTCGCGATCCTCGGCCCCGGCATGATTGACGGCGAGGGCCTGACCAACGTCAGCCCCAATGCGCCGTGGTCGATCGGCGCCGGTCGCGACGACCTTCCCCAGGACGCCATGCTGAAGGCACGCATTGCCGACCACACCGAGTCGGTGAAGAAAATGGCGGGCCTCGGCAACAAGGCGATCGCGATCAAGAACAGCCGCAACATCACCCTGCGCGACATCACGATTTATCGCGGCGGCCACTTCGGCATTCTGGCGACCGGCGTCGACAATCTCACCATCGACAATCTGAAAATCGACACCAATCGCGACGGCATCGACATCGATGTGGTGCGCAATTGCCGGATTTCGAATTGCTCGGTGAATTCGCCGACCGACGACGCCATCGTGCTGAAAAGCTCCTATGCGCTGGGCGAAGTGCGGCCGACCGAGAACGTCAGTATCACAAACTGCTTTGTTTCGGGATATGCGGTGGGCTCGCTGCTCGACGCGACCTATAAGCGCGAACAGTTGAAAGACATCCTGCCCCACCTGACCAGCGGCCGCATCAAGCTCGGCACGGAATCGACCGGCGGCTATCGCAATATCGCGGTGTCGAATTGTGTGTTCGATTGCTGCAACGGACTAGCGCTTGAAAGCGTCGACGGCGCGGTGCTGGAAGATGTGGTGGTATCGAATCTGGTGATGCGCGATTGCACGGCGGCGCCGATTTTCCTGCGTCTCGGCGACCGGCGGCGGGCGCCGAAAGGGGCGCCGATGGCGGTGCTGCGGCGCGTCTCAATCAGCGACATCGACTGCCAGTTCCTCGACAAGCGCTATTGCTCGATCGTTTCGGGCGTCCCCGGCGGGCTGATCGAAGACGTTGCGCTGAGCAACATCCGCACCCTCAATCCCGGCGGCGGCACGGCAGCCGATGCGGGCGTCAAACCGCCGGAAAACGAAGGCGGCTATCCCGATCCCGACATGTTCGGCCCGATGCCGGCGTGGGGATTCTATCTCCGCCACGTCCGCGCCATCACGATGCACGCCATCGACATGCGGTGTTCGGCGCCCGATGGGCGGCCGGCGGTGGTCACCGACGACGTTGCGGACCTCAAGGCCAGCGACGTGTTCGCCTCGCCCGCTCCGGGGGCGCCGCTGCAGCCGGTCAAGCTCTGACGGCGTGCAATCGGTTCTGATAGACGCAAAGCGACGCGTACGCCGCAGCCAGGAGTGGAGTCGCAACGCCGGCTTGCCGCGCGCGGATCAAGAGGTCGCCGATGATCTGATCGGCCTCGATGGGGTTGCCATTCTGCAAGTCGCGATACATCGATGACGCCAGTGCCGAGCCTTTGGCGAGCAACAGCGATGTGAGCTCGGCACGGGCCGCCGGGCTTGGCGGATGGCCAAGCGCTTCGGCGACGGCGACAACTTCGTTCAGAAAAGCCGCCGCGAATTCGCGCCCGCCGGCGGCCGCTTCGATGTCGCCGATCGTGCCGCGCATCAGACAGGTGACGCCGCCGAGCGCCGCCAGCATCACCCATTTTTCCCACATCTCGGCGCCGATCCGCCCCGACAGCCGGGCATCGAATCCGGCGCCGCGCAGGGCGGCATCGAGCGTTTCGATCCTGGGCGACACAGTCCCGTCCCGCTCGCCATAAACGAGATCGTGGAAGCCGGCGAGCTGCACGATGCGCCCCTCGGCGTCAATGGTCGCCGCAATCCGACATAATCCTCCCACGACGGCCTTATCGCCAAAGCGCGAGGCTAAGAGTTCCATGTGGCGCATGCCGTTGAGCACGGGAATGACCATCGTGTCCGGACCAACGGCGGGCGCAAAATCGTCGATGGCCTTGGCGAGGGAATAGGCCTTGACCGTCACCAGCACCGCATCGAACGGTGCCGGGATGATGCCGGCTGTCACCAATTTCGGCGCCAGGCTAACATCGCCGTGCGGGCTGACGATCCGCAAGCCGGTCGCCTGGAGCCGAGTGGCTCGCCCCGGACGCACCAGAAACGTCACATCACGCCCGGCCGCGGCCAAACGCCCGCCGAAATAACCGCCGGTTGCTCCAGCCCCGACCACCAACAATCGCATACGTACACTCCCTCTTTGACCTTTGGCATCATATGCCGGAGCCGCCGAGAGAAAATTACTTTTGCGTCAGCCGCAAGACGCGCACCGGCCCCAGCAGCCCCGATGGCTTCAGCGGCGCATCGGCGCGATAGGTCGGAATGATGGTGAAGGTGTATTTCTCCTTGGCGTCGGGCTGAGCATCGCCGACGAGGCGATTGACCCACAAATTGGCGATCTTCACTTCGAGCACGTTCTTGCCGGGTTTGAGCGCGCGCGTAACGTCGAGCTTGTAGGGTGTCGTCCACACCGTGCCGAGCGGCTTGCCGTTGAGCACGACGCCGGCCAGTTCCTTCACATCACCGAGATCAAGCACATAGGTCCCGGCGCCCTTGGCAGGTAGCGTGAAGGTCTTGGTGTAGGTGCCGATGCCAGAGAAGTACTTGATACCGGGATCGGTGTTTTCATTCCACGGGCTGAGCGCGGGCAGTGTGACCGCTGCGGGCGCGCCGCGGCCGGGCTGGAAGGCGACGGTCCAGGCGCCATCGATCGTTTCGACCGTGGTTTCGACCGGCGTCTTGATCGTCCGCGACGGCGCCTTGGCCGCTTTGCGGAACACCACGAAGGTCGAGCCGTTGGCGGGCAGCGCCAGCGGCACGGCGGTACGGCCATCGGCGATGTTGTAGGACGCCGGCGCGGTCTTGCCGGTCTGAGCATCCCACAATTCCGCTGCCTTGCCGGCAACACGGAAAGTGGCGGTGACATTGACCGGCTTGGCCTCACGGTTGGCGACAAAATAGACGTCGCCATCGGCGAGATGACGGTGAATGTAGAGGAGCTTGACGTCCTTCTGGTCGTAAGCGAAGTCAGGCGCAACCCTCAGCGCCGTAAACGCTTCTGCCATCGAACCCGACGGGAACACCTTGCCCTTGCCGAGATCGTGCGCCGTGCCGTCCTTGCCGAACACGGCGTCGCATTCGGCCGCGAACGCCGCCGGATCGTCGGCGAGGCTAGGAGTCGAACTGGGACGCTTACCCACCACCACCGCACCGGCATCGACCAGTTCGTGGATCTTCTTCAGCGCCTTCAGCGTCATCTTGTCGGACGAACCGCCAAGATAGAGGATGCGATAGTGCATGCCAGTTGTGGTGACGAGTTCGCCGTTCACGACCGACAGGCGGTTGAGCAGCACCTCGGCATTGGCAAAATCGAACGCATAGCCTTGCGGCACGCCTTCGACGCGCTTGTTGCCCCACAACGACACCATCGGCGCTTCCTGGCCGTAGAAATAGACGATGTCGCCGACGTACTTGCCCTGCTGCAACAGGAACGAAGCCCGCGACAGATAATCGAGCCATGGCCGCGCCATCTCCGCCCAGGTTTCGTGGCGGTTGAAGAACTGCCCGAATGGCCCGAGCGACAGGCCCGGCGCTTTGTCGATCGGTTGATGCACCGAGGTATGGATGCCAAGTTTGTTGCCACCGAGCGCGAAGATCAAATCGATCCACTTCTTGGTATCGCGCGGCGCCCAGTACCAGGGCTGCAGATCGCTGGTCAGCGTTTCCATGTTGACGATATTGGCGCCGTAGATGTGCGCCGCCGAGGCCGCGCCTTCGACGTCGGCTTCATATGCCAAAATCGCCGGGAACTTGTCGCTGTTGTAGGTCCACATGGCGGCGCCGACGGTATCAAACCACTGGCGCATCTCCATGTCGTCGCCGAAGGTCGGGCGATGATCTTCCAGCGCCTGACCGCCGCACGACAAATTGTGCTCGTGCACGACCTTGCAGAATTCCTGGTACTCCGCCTTGGCCAGCAACTCCTCCACCGTACGGCGCCAGTCGTAGAGGAACTTGTCGGTATCGTCGGGCGATTTCACCATCAGACCGGTCAATGCCGGCAGCCATGGCGTCGGATCATAGCCGCGCGCCGTTTTGAAATCGGAAATGATGGTTTCGGTCCAGTTCTGCTCGCTGATTTCCGTCGAGCCAAGCCCGATGCCGGTAAGCCCCTTCTTGCCCATCAGATCAGGGCCGGTGATGGTCTGCAAATTGTCGATATACCGCTCGGCATAGGCGCGCATATGCGCCGTGTTCAGCTTGTCGGCTTCGAGACCGGTGGCTTCCAGCGGCGCCGGATGGTTCTCGGTGCCGACCGGCGAATAGCCGAGGCGCAGCACGATCCACTTGCCCGGCGGCGGCGTCCAATCGAGCGTCCCGTCCGGCTTCATTTTGGCGGTGAGGTCGACGATGGCGGCTGGGTCGATGGCGGTGCCGGGTGCGATTTCCCGGGTGCCGGCAATCGCGTAGAAATCGCGCGGCGGGGCGGCGAACATCGCTTTCTTCTCGAATTCGTGCACCGTGGCGGCGGCGCGAAACGCCACCTCGCGAATGTCATAGCTGCGCTTCGGGGCCGGCTTGGAATTGTCGGTGATGAGACCCGGCGCGGCATCTCCTTTGGGACGGTAGCTGACCGGAATCGGCGCATTGGCTTTCAGCACCAAGCGGAAATAACGCGCCGTGACGGGTGCAAAACCGATGGTCTGCTCGCCCATCTGCATGCGTGCCAATTGCGAGGCCTGCGGAAATTCAGCGACCGGACGCCAAGCATCGCCATCGTCGGAGGCTTCCACCACCGCCTTATAGCCGAGCGCCATCGGCACGATCATGCCGAGCGTCAAACCCTGAATGGTGGCAGGCTTCTTGTATTTCACCGCAACGAAGACATCGCCGTCCGGCGTTGCCGGGGTGAGAATGAAGCCTTTCGACAGATCGCCGTCGGTAAGCAGTTTGGCATCGAGCTTGCCGGACGAGGACACGGCGTCGCTGATCTTGGGTTCCTCGACGGTGGCGCGATAGGCCAGCACCACGGCATCGACATAGAAATGCAGGTTCGCGGTTTTGGGCGTCGGCGGATGATCACCGAACCACGGCGCATTTTGAATCGGCCCAATCACATCCGGCGGCTTGGGCAGAGCGCCGTGAAACGCCTTGCCGCCGTCGACCGGTGTCGCGCTCCACACCAGCTTTTTAATCGCTTGTTCGGGTGTGACCCACGGGCCACCAGTCATGCTCCAGCCCGCCGCGGCGCCGGTACCAACCGAGATGTCGAGCTTGGCAGCCTCGGCGATGGCATAACGGAAGGCATCATTCCATTCCGGCGTCAGGTATTCGAGCCGCTTTTCGACGACGGTCGGCGTATCGATGGCGGCACTGCCGAGCCCTACCCCGGTGATGCCGACGCGGTGCATCCAATGAAGGTCTTTGGCGATGCCGTCTTTGGTGACGTTGCCGTTCATCCACGGCCAGCCGACGCCTGGGCGCGCCGACGAAGGCGGGGCTTGAAAGCCGCGCAACAACGTATCGGGGCCGGCCGAAGCCGGAAACATCACCGCGGCCGAGATCAGCAGCAGCGGCACGAAACGCTTCCTGAGTTCCATAATGTGTTCTCTTCTATTCTACGCGTTTGACCGTGACCGGCCCGATCAGCCCAGACGGCTTCAGCGGCGCATCGGCGCGATAGGTCGGAATGATGGTAAAGGTGTGTTTCTCGGCACCGGGTTGGGCGTCGCCAATGAGGCGGTTGACCCAGAGATTGGCGACTTTCACCTTCAGGATGTTGGTACCGGGCTTCACGGCGGCGGTGATGTCGAGCTTGAACGGCGTCGCCCAGACCGCACCCACCAGCTTGCCGTTGAGCGTGACCTCGGCGAGTTCTTTCACATTGCCGAGATCGAGCACGTAACGGGCGCCTCCCCGCTTGCCGGGCAGGGTAAAGGTTTTGCTGTAGACGCCTTCGCCTGAGAAGTATTTCACGGCCGGATCGCGGCTTTTATTCCACGGCGATAGCGTGGGCAGCGTGACCGATGCAGGGGCGCCGCGGTTTGGTTGGAAGGCAACCGTCCAGGCGCCGCCGATGGTGGCGACGGTGGTTTCGGCAGTCGGGTGCAAGGTAACAACGGGTTTCGTAGCGGGCTTGCGGAAGACGACGAAGATCGAACCATCGGCAGGCAGCGAGAGAGCGATGTCGGTGCGGCCGTTTTTGATCGCATAGGATACCGGTGCGGACTTGCCGGTGACGGCATCCCATAACTCCGGGATTTTTCCAGCGACACGGAAACTGGCGGTAAAGCTTTCCGGCTTGAGCGAACGGCTGGCGACGAAATAGAGATCGCCATCGGCGAGCTTGCGGTGAAGGTCCAGCACCATCGCATCAGTGCCGGTGACCGTAAAATCGGGTTTGAGGTCGATCGCAGAGAGAGCTTCTGGCAGCACGCCCGATGGGAAGACTTTGCCTTTTCCGACGCTGCGCGGCGCGGGTTCGCCTGTGGTGCCAAACAGCGCATCGGCGGCGGCGGCAAAGGCCTCCGGCGTATCGGCGTGGCTGGGTGATTCCAGCGGGCGCTTGCCGACGATCACCGCACCAGCTTCGGCGAGGGTCCGCAGCTTGGTCAACACACTGACCGTCAAGTGATCCGACATGCCGCCGAGATAAATGACGCGATAGCGCATACCGGATTTGGCCACCAGTGCGCCATTTTCAACCGACAGCTCGTTCAGCGCCTGACTGTTGAAGAAATCGAAGCCGTAACCCGCTGGCACGTCGCTGACACGCTTCTCGCCAAACAGCGAGGTGAGCGGGGCTTCCTGGCCATAGAAATAGGCGATGTCAGCGGCAAAACGGCCCTGCTGCAGCAGATACGAGGCGCGCGCAATGTAATCGAGCCAAGGTTTAGCCATGCCGGCCCAGGCTTCGTGGCGATTGAACATCTGGCCGTAACCGGCAAGTGTCAGGCCTGGCGCTTTGTCGACCGGCTGATGCACCGAGGTGTGGATGAAGAGGCGATTGACGCCGCGCGCGAATTCCATATCGACATAGCGCTTGAGACCCGACGGCGCCCAGGCCCACGGCTGCCGGTCGCTGGTCAGAGACTCCGCCGCGACAATATTCTGGCCGAAGATGTGCGCGACGGAGGCGGCGCCTTGAATGTCGGCTTCATAGGTGAGCTGGACCGGAAACTTGTCGGTGTCATAAGTCCACATCGCCGCCATCGGCACATCGAAATACCGGCGCATCTCCATGTCGTCGCCAAAGGTCGGGCGGTAGATTTCAAGCGCCTCGCCCTCGGTCTGCAGCCCATGTTCGTGCGCAAACCGTACGATCTCGCCGTAATGATTGGCGGCGAGGAGCTCTTCCACCGTGCGGCGGAAATCCCACAGGAACTTGTCGGACGACACCGGGCTTTCAACTGCCGCGCCGGTTAACGCAGGCAGAAATGGCGTGGGATCGTAGCCGCGCAGGCGTTTGAACTCGGCAATGACGTTTTCGGTCCAGTTCTGCTGGCCGATTTCGCTGGAATCGATGAGGATCGAGCGGATGCCGTGCTGACCGATTAGGTTTGGGCCGACCGCGCCTTCATAAATGCTGAAATACTTCTGCAGATAGGTGCGGACATGATCGGCGTTGAGCTTGTCGACCTCAAGACCGGTGGCTTCACGTGGCGCCGGATGGTTTTCCGCCCCGACCGGCCCATAGCCGAGCCGCAATACGGTCCACTTGCCCGGCGGCGGCGTCCAATCGAGCCTGCCATCGGGCTTCATGTGATCGGTGAGATTGACGACGCCCGCGGGATCGATCGCCGAACCGGGCCTGAAGTCGGGCACCGCGGCGAGCGCATAGAAATCGCGCGGCGGCGCGGCGAACATCGCCTTCTTCTCGAACTCGTGCACGGTAGCGGCGGCGTGGAACATCAACTCGCGGATCTGATAGGCGCGCTCCGGCGCCGGCGCAGCGTTGGTGGACACAAGGCCTGGCGCGGCATCGCCGGTCGGACGATAGCTGCGGCGGAGAGGATCAGCCGGTTTCAAGACAATGCGGAACATCCGCGCGGTCACCGGCGCAAACGAAATCGTCTGCTCGCCCATCTGCATGCGTTGAAGCTGCGCCGCGGGCGGAAATTCGGCGACAAAGTGCCAAGCCTCGCCGTCATCACTGGCTTCCACGACCGCGCGGTAACCAAGTGCTTTGGCCACTGTCATGCCGAGACGGACGCCCTGGATGGTGGCGGGCTGCTTGAATTGCTGCGCGATCCAAACATCGGCGTCGGGAGCGGCCGCGGTGAGCGCAACCGCATTCGACAAATCGCCGTCGGTCAGTTGTTTGATGTCCAGCTTGCCGCCGTTCCAGGTCGCTGCGGCAATGACCGGCTCGACCACAGGCGTACGATAAGCGAGCACGATGCTGTCGCGATAGAAATGCAGCGCGGCGGTCTTGGGTGTCGGCGGCTCGTCACCAGCCAGCGGCGCGTTCTGCAATGGGCCGATCGTATCGGGCGGCTGCGGCAGCGTGCCGTGGAAAGGCTTGCCGCCTTCCACCGCCGTGACGCTCCACACCAGTTTCTTCATGCCCTCTTGCGGGGTTACCCATGGGCCGCCGGTCATGCTCCAGCCGGGCGCGCCTTCGATGGCGATCTCCATGCCGTATTTGTCAGCCGTACTTACGGCGGTGCGGTAGATGTCTTTCCATTCGTCGGAGAGATAAGGGACGCGATGCTCCACCACTGTCGGCGTGTCGATCGCGGCATCGACCGCTGGCATGCCGGCGATGCCGACGCGATGCATCCAGGCAAGATCTTTGGCGATGCCGTCCTTGGTGACGTTGCCGTTCATCCACGGCCAGAAGGTGCGCGGGCGGGCGGCTTGCGGCGGCGCGACAAAGCCACGGGCCAGCGCGTCGGCCGGCTTGCCACCCGCATCAGCCGGGGCAATCACCGCGGCCGAAGCGAGTAAGGCAAGCCAAAACAGGCGCTTGGCGGTGGTGAACGGCACGATCTCGCTCCCGGTCCGAGGTCTTTTGATGCCCCGGTTGATGTTTGGTGTTGATCGAAGTTGGCGCTTTTCTGTTCTATATTGCGCACTTTAGATCACTCATGCTAACGCAACAATGGCCGCGAAGCTGGGTGTATTTTTTGCGTGTGTCCACGGCGTCGCAGAACGCCGGATTCGCGACCGTCAGGGAGGATAGCGTGGCGCGCATCAACCGTCGCGAGTTTGTCGGTATGGCCGGGGCGGCGACGCTTGCCTGTGCCGAGGCCGAACCCGTGCCGTTTGCCGATACGACCGCGATCCCCGACAGCGGCTGGCACCTGTGGCTCGACCGTGAAGCGCCGTGGCGCGACGACGCGATTTTTCTTCCCGAAGATGTGAACCTCGCCGCTCTGCCTGTGAACCCGCCGACCGGCGGATGGGGGGCACTTGCCGGAACCGACGTTACTCTGCCCGCGACCGTCGAGCAGCATTACTGGGGCACGTTCGGCAGCCGTCCGTATACGCCCGCCGAATTCACCTATGCCGATACCGACAAAACCTTGCAAAATGGCGCCTATGAAGGCGTGTCGTGGTGGTGGCGCGAGATCGACATTCCGGCCGCGCTGAAAGACCAGCGGCTGATCCTCAACGTGCGCGGGGCGCGCCAACGGGCGGAGGTTTATCTCAACCGTAAGCTGGTCGGGTACTCGATCCTCGAACAGCTGCCGTTCGACTGCGACCTGACCGACGCGATGGTGGCGGGCGGGCCAAATCTCTTGGCGATCCGCATCACCAATCCCGGCGGGCGGTTCGATTGGGTCGACGGCGACACGACTGCGTGGGGCAAAGTGAAAATCCAGCGCAGCCACGGCTTCGGTGGGCTGGATCGCGGGCTGACGATTTCCGCCCATCCGTTCGACGCGCACATCACCGACGCTTGGGTGCTGAATACGCCGAAAGCGGGAACGGTTCACGCATTTGTGACCGTGACCGGGGCTCCGGGATTCACGAACATCGAACGCCAGATCGCGCTGCGCCTTGCGGAGGCCAAATCCGGCAAAGCATTGGCGGTGCAAATCATCGCCGTGGGGCACAAGAGCGCGGCGGCGGCCACAACGTTTGAATTCGAAATTCGCGCCAAGAACCCCGCGCTGTGGGATCTGGCAACACCGCAGCTCTATCGCCTCGATGCCGCGCTGACGACCAAGAGCGGCGTCTCGCACCGGCGCGTGACCTTCGGCTTTCGCTGGTTCAGTTCGGAAGGTGTTGGCACGAACGCGGTGTTCAAACTCAACGGGCGGCGGATCAAACTCTATTCGGCAATTTCCTGGGGCTATTGGGGCGGCAACGGGATGTGGCCGACGCCCGATCTCGCCGAAAAGGAAGTGCGTCAAGCCAAGGCGTTGGGGCTCAATTGCCTCGCCTTTCATCGCAATCCCGGCAAGCACGACGTGCTCGACGCGCAGGACCGGCTGGGGCTCCTCCGCGCCATGGAACCGGGCGGCGGCAAATTCGCCTTCGGGCGCCTTCCGGATGGTACCAACGTCGATCAGCACAGCGTCGTGATGCTGCCGCCGGAAGCCGCGGCCGACAAATTCTGCCAGCGTTATGTGATGGCGAAAATCAAAGCGATGATGCGCGCCTTCCGCAGCCATCCCAGCCTCATCCATTGGACGCTGCAGAACGAGAACAACGCCGATTTTTCCGATCCCAACACGCTTGCGGTGCTGCAAGCGATGCGGGCGGAAGATGAAAGCCGCATCATCCTGATGAACGACGGCATGTCGTCGCCGGAATTTCATGCGGCTGAGGCGTGGTACGAGCCCTACAATCCCGTGCTGCATCGCTCCGATCACGAGCCGTGGGGCGGCTGGTGGGACGATCACCAAGGCGCCGGCGATCAGTGGTACGACGCTTTTTATCAGGACCCGGAGCATTTCACTTATCGCAACACGCTGGCCAGCGGCATCGTCGAGTACGGCGAAATGGAAGGCTGCGCCGTTCCCGACAATCACACGCTGATGGTGGCGGAAATCCTGGCGCGCGGCGGCAAGGCCTACGACCTCCAGGACCATCAGGAAATCCTGACGGCTTATCAGGCGTTCCTCAAGCGCTGGAATTTCACGGACGCATTTCCAAGCGCCGAAGCGCTGTTCCTCGCGATCGGGCATAAGGCCTATGCGAGCTGGCAGAACTATATGGAGAACGTGCGCATCGCCGATGCGGTCGACTACGCCGCCATCTCCGGCTGGGAAACCACGGCAATCGACAACCATTCCGGCATCGTCGACAATTTTCGCAATTTCAAATCCGATCCCAAGCTGATCGCCGGCAGTCTCAAGCCGGTGCGTCCAGTGGCCAAGCAACGAGCCTTGACGATCGCGCGCGGCGAAGCAGCGGTGTTCGATCTCTATCTTCT